>PLFE01000025.1 GCA_003136675.1 Bryobacterales bacterium | reverse complement strand
TCTCAGGAATCGGACTATCCACCAGCATCGTCGCCCCCAACACCAGCGCCACCGCGGCGCCCGCGCTCAGAATTCCGTGTGACACAACTTTTACCTCCAGCGCAAAAAGCACCACCGCCAGCAACACCAGGCAGACTCCCAACCAGCTCAATGGCAGGATGCTGAGCGCGGCGAGGCCCAGTACCGCCAGAATCGAACCGGCCGCTCCGGGGAAGATCAAACCCGGTGAGGAGAACTCCACATAAATCCCCAGCACTCCCAGCGCCAGAATGATCAAAGCGAGATTCGGGTCGCTCATCGCCGAGAGCACTTTCTGCCGCAGCGACAGATGATAATTCTCGATCGTCGCGCCGTTTAACTGGAGGACCACCTTCTCTCCGCTGAAGCGGCGAATCTCCCGGCCGTTGATTTGTCTGAGCAGATCGTTTTCATCCGTCGCGATGAAATCGATCAGCTTTCCGTCCAGCGCTTCCTGCGCGGTAAACGATTTACTCCGCCTCACGGCGGATTCGGCCAAAGTCACGTTACGGAATCTCTGCCCCACGATGCTTCGTAAGGAAGCGGCGGCATCATTCTCCAGCTTTTCCTTCATCACCGGGTCCATCTCCGAGCCCATGATCACCGGGTGCGCCGCGCCCGTATTCGTCCCCGGCGCCATGGCCGCCACGTCGCCCGTCTCAAGCAGAAAGAACCCCGCGGACGCGGCCCGCGCGCCCTGTGGGGTGACATAAGTAATCACGGGAACGGGCGATGCGATCATCTTCTGCATGCTCGCGCGCATCGCATCCATCAAGCCGCCGGGCGTGTTCAGACGGATCAGGACGAGTGAATCGTGGGACCGGGTCGCTTCGTCAATGGCACTCGAAAGAATTTCTGTGGTGACGGGATGAACGATGCCATCCACGTCAACCGCCAACACGCGCGCGCCCGCATACGCTGCCTGGGCCGCCAGTAGTACCGCCACAACGCCCAAAATTCGCATCGCGTTCCCTAGCCGTATTCATTGTGACATTATGGGGCGTATAGAAGCTTTTATTGGGACTCTTCCTTCACACGCGATAAAATGGAAATCACAGTTTTCGATTGGAATTGGAGAATCACAGTAATGGCAAAAAAAGCTACAAACATCGCATCGCAGGAAACCGCCCCCTTAGTCAAGAAGCCCGCCGCGCCTCGTGCCCGCAAGCACGTGAAAGCCCAGGCAGTCGCCGCCGTCGCAGCAGTGGAGGAATTCGTTTCCGCTCTGGTTCACCCGGTCGTCAAAGCCAAGCCTGAACCCACGCATGAGGATGTTTCCCGTCTGGCCTACCGCTTCTATCTGGAGCGCGGCGGACAAAACGGTTCGCCGGCCGAGGATTGGGCTCGCGCCGAGCAGTCCCTGCGCGCCTAATACTTCCGCAGCACCGCCAGCAGCCGTCCCTGTATCTGCACGTCTTCCGCTCGTACATAGATCGGTTTCATGGTCGAGTTGGCGGGTTGCAGCCTCAGACGCCCGCCCGCTTCCCGATACAAGCGCTTGAGAGTGGTTTCCAAACCGCCCACTAAAGCCACCACAATATCGCCATCGCGCGCTTCGTTGGTGCGTTCCACCAGGATCATGTCGCCATCGCAGATGTGATCCTCAATCATGGAATCGCCGCGTACTTCGAGCGCGTAGGTGTCGGAGTGCCCGAGAAAATCGGCAAAGCTGAGCGTGGCGCGTTCGGACACCGATTCGACCGGCTGCCCCGCGGCGATCCGCCCCAGCAGCGGCACCTCGAGAGATTGCTCCTTCCGCATGCGCTGCCGCTCCACCAGGTATTTGGGCGCGACATCCACGGACCGGCTCTGGTTGTGCCCGCGCTTCAGATAGTTCTTCGCCTGCAGCGCCGAGATGTGCTTGTGGACCGTGGCCAGCGACGCGAGTTGCAGTGCCTGCGCGATCTCTTCATAACTGGGGCTGAATCCGTTCTCGACGACGAACTGCGCGATGAAGTCCACCACTTCCTTCTGTCTGCGAGTTAACGCCATATCCGCCAGCATAGGCGAACAAAAGGAGAAAAGCAAGCGCCTCGTTGTTCTGGCGAAAGGCGGTGAGGTTACAGACCCGCGTGCGCCGATCCCTCCCACCACTCTATTCACCCTGAAAGAGTACGGCCTGCCGGCGGGCTCGCCGTCATATTCCATTCACTTCACGATCGCGAAATTGTCTCCGTAGGACCCCATCTCGGGAGCGGAACGAAGCACGGGGGCTTGTGGTGGCTCGCTACGATACGAAGCCCCTTTTCTTCACCGCATACTGGCAGTGATACAGATCGAGGACGGATTGATTGTCATCGTCTAACCTCCGTCCGGCTGTCTGAGACGCTCTGGGGATTTGCAAATATTCCACCCCGCTCCGCAATTATTTAGAGAAAGCGGACGACTACATGGGAAGATTAAAGCAGAGAAGCGGTTCTCCTTGTCGATCGTCTCCATTCANNCGGTAGTAAGAAATCAGTTGCCCTTCGATTCTGGACACCGGTGCGGACAGCTGCCTATTCCCGCTGACGTTTTTGAAAATCCTTGGACTTGACCCACTCAAGCTCACTCTGGACTACACCAATGGGATAGGAAACTCATCGAACGAGACGTATTATGCGCATGTCACTATCGACGTAGGGGTCGGCGCTCCATTTGTGACCTACGCCGGGTTCACGGCGGGCCTTGAAACTATCGGTGTGGGACTGCTCGGACAAAGCGGCTTCTTTGAGAACTACTGCGTTACCTTCAGTCAGTCCACAAGGAAGTTTCATATTGATGTGTGACGGAGCAGCTTTCAGACGGCCCTCAACCTGCAACCAATCGCAGAATATGTCCGCAACATGCCCCCGCAAGAGCCTGGTACTCACTCTCCTGATAGTCCAAGCCGGGCTCGCCTTTTCTCAAACGCCCCCGAAGGAACCCAAAGGAACAACGTTGGTACTGAAGGGCTACAGCGGGCAGGCGCAGGTGCTTCAGGTAAATGGCAAGTCCTACGTGGAGATTGAATCGCTTGCCCGTCTCACAAACGGTTCGCTCAGCTTCCAGCCCAATCAAATCACTTTGACCCTCGCTGCCCCGGCAGCGGGTTCTGCTCCGGCCAACCCAGCCGCAACCACGGCTTTGTCGAAACAATTCCAGGCGGCGGCCATCGAAGAGCTCAGCCTGATCCGGGAATGGCGGGCCGCTCTTCTGAACGCCATCGAGAATAACTATCCAGTAACCGAAGATTGGGCCGCCGCCTATCGAAGGAACACGCGGAGCAAGCTCACGCTGGCCGGCGCCGCCGCGTCCCGAGATTCCGACCGGGAGGTTTTTGCCCTGGTCACGAACGAGTTCAACAATATGAAAAAGTTGAACGATCAATATGTGGCCATGCACAAAGACCTGGCGTATATTTCTCCGGACTCTTTGGATAACGACGCGCTGAACCAGCAGGTTCTCAACTGCGCGCGGGAACTGGCCTCGCTCGCTGCCGGCGGCCAGTCTCAGGACGTCCCGGTCTGCCATTAAATCCCAGCTCTGTCCGGCGGCTTTGGCCGCCTAAATAGGATCGGCTAAACTGATCTGGTTTCTCCGTATGCCTCTCTCCATGGGCGATAGACTCGGTCCCTACGAAATTCTTGCGCCACTGGGCGCCGGCGGCATGGGCGAAGTCTACCGGAGCAAGGACACGCGCCTCGGCCGGGACGTCGCCATTAAAGTGCTCCCCGAGAGCTTCGCCACGCCGGTTGCCCGCGAGCGTTTTCTCCGCGAAGCGCGTGCCTGCTCCGCCCTCAGCCACCCCAATATCTGCGCGATTTACGATCTCGGTGAGTCGGGCGGCCGCCCGTATCTGGTCATGGAACTCCTGGAGGGAGAAACCCTCCGGCACTACATGCGGTCGCGGACCATCGACCCCGGCAAGGCTCTGGATTTCGCCATCCAGTTGACACGCGCCCTCGAAGCCGCGCATGCCAAGGGCATCGTCCATCGCGACATTAAGCCCGCCAACCTGATGATCACCCCGCAAGGCCAAATCCCGGATGCACAGGTAAAGGTACTCGACTTCGGTCTGGCCAAAATCACTTCTGCTCCACCGGAGCAACAAGACGAGACGGCTGTGATGGGTGATCTCACCGTCGCCGGAACCACCATGGGAACCTACGCCTACATGTCTCCGGAGCAGGCCCGCGGCGGCGTAGTAGACGCGCGGAGCGACATCTGGTCGGCTGGCGTGGTGCTCTACGAAATGGCCACCGGTTCGCGGCCCTTCACCGGCCCAACCGCGGCGGTGGTTCTGGAAAGTGTGTTCACCCAGCGGCCCGATCCGCTTCGACAGCGCAATCCGCAGGCATCGCCCGCCCTCGAGCCGATCATTTTCAAGGCGCTCGAAAAGGATCCCGCCCGGCGCTATCAGCATGCCGCGGAGCTCCGCGCAGACCTCGAACGCCTCCATCGCGCAAACACGCCGGTTACCGCCTTAACGCGGGGACGGCGGACCGCGCTGGCGGTTCTGGTGGCGCTTGCAGTTGTTACCGCGGGCGGTGTTTTCTGGATGCGTCACGCACAGGTTCAGTCCGCGCCGCACACTCAGTCCATCGCCGTGCTGCCGTTCGTGAACCTGAGTTCCGATAAAGACCAGGAGTACTTTTCCGACGGCCTCGCCGAAGAGCTGCTCAACGGGCTTTCCAGGGTTCCCAACTTGCGCGTAACAGGGAGAACCTCCTCGTTTCAGTTCCGGGGCCAACACGAAGATTCCGCCGCGATCGGCAGGAAGTTGAACGTGGCGATGCTTTTGGAAGGCAGCGTGCGGAGCCAGGGCTCGCGTGTCCGCATAACGGCGCAGCTCATCAAAGCCGCGGACGGTTTCCAGGTCTGGTCGGAAGTTTACGATCGCGAACTCAACGACGCGCTTTCGGTTCAGGAAGAGATTGCCCACGCGGTAACGGGCGCGTTGGAGTTGACCCTGCTGGGCAGCGCGCCGCAGCAATCCGGCGGGACCAAAAACCCGGAAGCCTACAATTTATTCCTTCAGGCAAGCTATTACTCCCATGTGCGCAGCAAGGAAGGGCTGGATAGGGCGGCCGCTTATTACGAGCAGGCCGTGCGTCTCGATCCAGGATATGCGCTGGCTTGGGCGATGCTCGGCTCGGTCCGGGCAAATGAAGCAGGAAAGGCTCAAATCCCGCTCGACGAAGGCTACCGCGTCGCCAGAGAGAACGTTCAACGCGCCCTCACGCTCGATCCGAATTTGGGGATGGCGCATGCCGTCATGGGATGGATTCAGATGACCCACGATTGGGATTGGGCGGTCGCCGACATATCCTTCAAGCGTGCCCTAGCCCTCGAGCCGGGAAACGTCGCCGTGATCGAGAACTTTGCCAGTCTCGACAAGACCTTGGGCCGCTTCGACGAAGCGATCGGGCTTCTGCGGCGGGCCATCGTGATCGACCCGTTGAACGCCGACCTCTATTACAACCTCGCGCTGACGATGTACCACGCCGGTCGCCAGGACGAAGCTGCGGCGGCCGCGCAAAAGGTGATCCAACTCGTGCCGGACTATAGCGCCGCGCACACCACCCTCGCGCTGATCTATCTGGCGGAATCGCGTCCTCAGGAAGCACTGGAGGAGGCTCGGAAGGAGAAGAGTCCGGCGTGGCGCCTCGTTGGCTTTCCGCCGATCTATCATGGGATGGGCCAGGAGAAGGAAGCGAACGCCGCCCTGGCCGACCTGGTCGCCAAACTTCCCAATGACGCGGCCTTCCAGATCGCCGAAGCATACGCTGATTTCGGAAAGATCGACGCCGCGTTCCACTGGCTGGATCGCGCTTACACGCAACGCGATGGAGGGCTCACTGAGATCAAGGACGAACCGCTTCTCAAGAATCTGGAGCACGATCCCCGCTACCCGCGGTTCCTGAAGAAGCTGCGGCTCTGATTTTGTAAGTCTTTGTCGGGACCGCGAACTATTTCTCCGCGCTGTGTTGCCGCAATAGTTGAGCAGCACCTATCATAGTGAACGCTCCGAAAGAGGCGCTCATGTTTCAAAGACGACCTCCACGCTTTCGGTGGGGAATCATTCGATCACCGCGACTTATAACGGAGATGTGAACGACGCGCCCAGCACCTCCAGCGCGATCACGCAGATCGTCGGGAAGACCACCACCTCAACCACGCTTTACTCAAAGCCCAATCCGTCGGCCTTGAACCAGAGCGTCACATTTGAGGCGAAGGTGACGCCTTCCTCCGCTACTACCGGCACGGTGACCTTTTATCACGGTTCAACGGTAATGGGCGCCGGGACCCTGAGCGGTGGAAATGCGACCTTGGCCGTGTCCACGCTTTCCGCCGGCGGGCACTCCATCACCGGGGTCTATAACGGTGACACGGACGATTCTCAAAGCACCTCGCCGATTCTTACTCAGGTGGTCGAGTAGGCGCTGCTTCTTTCTGCCGCTCCTGTTCCTGCATATACCGCCGGTCGTCCACAATGGTCACCTGCATATCCCGCGCCATCCGCACCACTTTCTGCAGATCGTTGCGGATGAACAATGGCAGCCAGGCCGCGCGCCTCGGCCAGATCATATAAATCTGCGTGATGTTATTGGCACGCGCGAATTGCACCAGCGCCTCGGCCGTCTCGGGGCTTTCCAGAATCCGTGCGTCCACGTGCAGATTGCGGGCGAAGTTGAGATGCTTTTCGATGCGGCCGCGCATCTCCGCCGATTTCTCGCCCGGCTTCATCACCGCCACGGCCATGCAATCCGCGCCAATGAAATCGGCCACGCGCTTGGCGCGCCGGATCAGCGCAACACTGGCCGGGTCCTGCGAAACCACCACCATCAGCTTTTCATCCGAGCGGTAGGGCGCATTGCCTTCCGGCCCGTTACGCTCGCTATCGGAATCGCCGTGGCGCGCGCCCACTTCGTGCGCCGTCTGCCTCAGCGCCATCTCGCGCAGGGCCGCTAAGGTGGATTCACGGAAGAAGTTGTTGATCGCCAGTTTCGCTTTTTCAGGGCTGTAAACCACCCCGCGCTCCAGCCGGTTCAGAAGCGCGCGCGGCGTAAGATCCACCATCACCACTTCGCTCGCCTGCTCCATCACCCAGTCCGGTATGGTTTCGCGAACGCGCACGCCGGAGACCTGCGCCACCTGGTCGTTCAGGCTCTCCAGATGCTGGATGTTCATGGTGGTGTAAACATCGATGCCCGCCGCCAGCATGGCCAGCACGTCTTCCCAGCGCTTGTTCCACTTCGAGCCGGGAACGTTGGTGTGCGGGAATTCATCGACAATGCAGACGGCGGGGTGGCGGGCCAGAATCGCTTCCGTGTCCATCTCTTCAAACGCCGCGCCCCGGTATTCCACCTTTCTGCGGGGGATGGCCTCAAGTCCATCGGTCATGGCGATCGTGTCCTTGCGGCCGTGCGGCTCGAAGTAGCCTACCACCACGTCCACGCCGCGCTGCTTCAGTTCCTGGGCTTCCTCCAGCATCTGGTAAGTCTTGCCCACGCCGGCGGCGAAGCCCAGAAAGATTTTGAGTTTACCGGAGGGGTGTTCAGTCATGGCGGCGTCCCAGCCCACTGTCCCCGTCAGCTTTAGTGCGGGAACACGCGGACGTCAAGCCCCTGCCTCTTGCGCAGCAAACGATCCAGCGGGCTTCCAAAAAGCCGCGCCTTCCATCCGTCCCGCATGCTATGGCCGACAAAGAGCTGCGTGATCCCTTTCTGCTTCGCGAATTCCAGAATGGCGTCCATCGGGTCCGATCCGCTCAGTACCTCAATTTTCGCGCCGGCCTTGCGCGCCAGTTCCAGGTTCGTCTCCAGGCTGCTCTTGTCTTCGTCGCTGAGCTGCTGGTTATCCACGTATCCGGCGATCAATTCGCCGTGAAAGCTCTCCTTGATGCGGCGGCCCACTTCGAGCATCCGGATCCCGTTGGCGCGCGGCGTCAGGCACACCATCACGCGCTCCTGCGTGCCAAAAACCTGCGGCACGCCGCTGCGTTCCAAGTAGCGCTCCAGTTGACGATCCACCACGTCGGCCGCCAGCACCAGCGCAACTTCGCGCAGCTCGGCGAATTGATGCCGGCGCGCGGCGATGTCTTCCGCCGTCGCGCCCTCGCGCTGGATGCAGGCGCTGGCGGGCGCGTCCACCACTTCAATCTCATCCGCGCCGCGTATGAATTCCACCGGAACCGTCTGTGCCACGCGCCTTCCCGTAACGCGTTCCACATCGTCCTGCAGTTCTTTGATATAGCCGAGGTTGATGGTGGTGATCACCGAGATGCCGCTCGTTAATAGCTGCTCCACATCCTGCCAGCGATAGGCGTGCGCGGCGTCCGGAGGGTTATCGTAGGCCAGTCCGTCCACCAGACACGCCGAAGGATGCCGCCTCAGAATGGTCTGCAAGTCCATCACCTGATAGCGCACCCCCTCGGCTTGAATCTCCTGAAGAGGAATGATCTCGAGCTTTTGCAGCAGGTGGGCGATCTCGCGGTCGATCTTCGGTTGAATCGCCCCCACCACCACGTCTTGACCGCGATCGTGACGGCGCCGCCCCTCATCCAGCATCTTGTGCGATTTCCCCACGCCACTCGCGTACCCGAGGAAGATCTTGAGCCTGCCACGGCTCTCATACTCCTCGGCTGCCTGCACCTGGCGGAGAAGCGCTTCGGGATCGGGCCGCCTATGCTCCGTGCTCGTCTTCACCTGCTTAAAGGGTAGCGGTTGTCGAGTGAGAGATTCAGTTTTAATACATTCACGCGGGGTTCGCCCAGGAATCCCATGGTGCGGCTCTCTGTCGCGGATGCCACCAGCGAGCGGATTTGATCCGCCGGCGCCCCGCGCACCTTCGCCACGCGATCGACTTGCGCCTCGGCGGCATCCGGACTGATATGCGGATCGAGGCCGCTGGCCGAAGCCGTCATCAGATCGGCTGGAATGGGACCAGTGTGGCCCGGATTCTCTTTCTGGAACTTATCCACGTCCGCCTTAACCCTGTCCGTCAGCTTCTGGCTGGTAGGTCCGAAATTTGAGCCGCCGGACGCCGTTCCATCGTACCCGCTGCCCGCCGCCGAGGGACGCGAGTGGAAGTATCCCGGCTTTGCGAACGTCTGCCCGATCAGTTCCGAACCGGCGAATTTTCCGCCCGCCGTTACCAGGCTGCCGTTGGCCTGGTGAGGAAAAAGGATCTGCGTCACGCCCGTGACCGCCAGCGGGTAGATCAAACCCGTGAGCAGGGTGAGTAGCAAAGTGATCTTGATGGCCGGTCCGATTTCTTTCAACATGGTTTCAAACCCTTTCTTCACGCCAGCCGCAAAAACGCCAGCAAACGATCGATCACCCAGATGCCGGGGAACGGCACCAGGATTCCGCCTACCCCATAGATCAGCAAATTGCGCCGCAGCAGCGCTGCAGCGCCTTGGGGCCGGTATGCGACGCCTCGCAGCGCCAGGGGAACCAGCGCGATGATGATCAGCGCGTTAAAGATCACCGCCGCCAGCACCGCGCTCTCCGGGCTGTGCAGCTTCATGATGTTGAGGTGCCCCAGCACGGGATAGGTGGTGAGGAACATGGCCGGGATGATCGCGAAATACTTCGCCACATCGTTGGCAATCGAGAACGTTGTCAAAGCGCCGCGAGTAATCAGAAGCTGTTTCCCGATGGCCACGATTTCAATCAGCTTGGTCGGATTGCTATCGAGGTCCACCATGTTGCCGGCTTCCTTCGCCGCCATGGTCCCCGTGTTCATGGCCACTCCCACATCGGCCTGGGCCAAGGCGGGCGCATCGTTCGTGCCGTCACCCGTCATGGCCACCAGCCGTCCCTCGGCCTGCTCCTTGCGGATGAATTCCAGCTTGTCCTTGGGTGTCGCCTGGGCCAGAAAATCGTCTACGCCCGCTTCCGAAGCAATCGCCGCCGCCGTCAACGGATTGTCGCCGGTGATCATAATCGAGCGAATGCCCATGGCGCGCAGTTGCCCGATGCGCTCCTTCATGCCGCCCTTCACAATGTCCTTCAAATGCACGATGCCAAGCAGGCGCGGCCCATCCGCCACGGCCAGAGGCGTCCCGCCGCTGCGCGAAATACGGTCGGACAGTTCGCGGAAGCTGGCTGGCGCCGTGCCGCCCTGCTCCACCACAAAGTTGATGATCGCTTCCGTCGCGCCTTTCCGCAGCATGCGGCCATCGATATCCACGCCGCTCATTCTCGTGTACGCGGAAAAAGGGATAAATCGCGCTTCGTGCTCACCCACCTCGCGGCCGCGCAGGCCATGCTTCTCTTTGGCCAGAACCACGATGGAGCGGCCTTCCGGAGTCTCATCGGCCAGGCTGGAAAGTTGCGCGGCGTCGGCTAGATCCAGTTCCGTCACGCCCTCCACCACCAGAAATTCAACCGCCTGCCGGTTGCCCAGCGTAATGGTTCCGGTCTTGTCCAGCAGCAGCGTGTTCACGTCGCCCGACGCTTCCACCGCCCGCCCGCTCATCGCCAGCACGTTATGCTGCATCACGCGGTCCATGCCGGCGATCCCAATGGCCGAAAGCAGCCCCCCAATAGTGGTGGGGATCAGGCAAACCAGCAACGCCACCAGCACCGCGACCGAAGGCACGTGACCCAGGCCCGTGGAAGCGACGCTGTACGCGGCAAACGGTTGCAGCGTAACAACGGCCAGCAAAAAGATCAGAGTTAAGCCGGCGATCAGAATATTCAACGCAATCTCATTCGGCGTCTTCTGGCGTTCCGCGCCTTCCACCAGCGCGATCATGCGGTCCAGAAAAGTCTCTCCGGGATTGGACGTGATCTTGATCTTGACGTGGTCCGAAAGCACTTTCGTCCCGCCCGTCACAGCGCTGCGGTCTCCGCCGGATTCCCGAATCACCGGCGCGCTCTCGCCCGTGATCACCGATTCGTCCACCGTGGCGATGCCGTCGATCACTTCCCCGTCGCCGGGAATAATATCGTTGGTTTCGCAAATCACAACGTCGCCGGAGCGCAGTTGTGAAGAGGTCACTTCTTCCGTTTTGCCGGAACCCAAAAGGCGCTTCGCCACCGAATCCGTTTTCGTCTTGCGCAAAGCCTCAGCCTGCGCTTTGCCCCGGGCCTCAGCCATGGCTTCCGCGAAATTGGCGAACAGCACCGTGAACCAAAGCCAGATGGCGATCTGTACTTGGAAGCCGATAGCGGCGCCCCCACCGAACAAGTCGCGGACCAGAATCACCGTTGTCACTGCCGCGCCAACTTCCACGACAAACATCACCGGATTCTTCATCAGCGTGACCGGGTTCAATTTCACGAACGATTGTTTCGTCGCGCGTCCCAGAATTTCCGGATCAAACAGCGGGCGCGCCCGCGCCAGCCTTTTGGGGATCAGGTCGGTAGGGTCCGCGGAAATCAGGGGTTGCTCAATTGCAGTAGGCACGTAACTAGCTCCAGATGGGTAAGGACCCGACCACGGCGGCAAACAGCTTGCCTGAGTACATAAGGAAGTGCTCGACAATCGGTCCGAGCGCCAGCGCGGGGAAGTAAGTGAGCGCGCCCACGATCACCACCGTGCCGGCCAGCAATCCCACGAAAAGCGGTCCGTGCGTGGGGAACGTCCCGCTGGTAGTCGCCACCCTCTTCTTTGCGGCCAGACTGCCGGCCACCGCCAGCAACGGAATAATGAACAGGAAGCGGCCGATAAGCATATCCAGCCCCATGGTCAGGTTGTACCAGGGCGTGTTCGTATTGATGCCGCCAAATGCGCTTCCATTGTTTCCCGCGCCGCTGCTGAAAGCGTAAAGGATTTCCGCGAACCCGTGCGGTCCGCTATTGGTAAGGTTCGCCGTTCCCGCGCCGGGCGGATTCCAATAACCCGTCTTCGAAAAATCCACGACGCTGCTGATGCCCGAAAAGATCAGAATGCTGGCCGCCGTGGCGATCAGCGCGAGCATGGCCATTTTGACTTCCTTCTGCTCGATCTTCTTGCCAATATATTCCGGCGTGCGTCCCACCATCAGGCCCGCGATGAATACCGCGACAATCGCGAACAGAAGCATTCCGTAAAGGCCCGCGCCCACGCCGCCAAAAATGACTTCGCCGGTTTCTATGTTGAAAAGCGGAACCAGGCCGCCGAGCGGCGTCAGACTGTCATGCATGGCGTTCACCGCGCCGCAGCTCGCGTCCGTGGTGACTACGGCGAATAAGGAGGACGCCGAGACGCCGAACCGAACTTCCTTCCCTTCCATGTTTCCCGACGTTGAGTCGAGACCCAGCTTCGTCAGGATCGGATTGCCCGCCTGCTCCGCCGGGTAAGTAATCGCCACGCCAATCAGAAACAGCAGACTCATGGTCGCGAAGATGGCCCACCCCTGGCGCGTATCTTTCACCATGCGCCCGAACAAATACGTCAACCCGGCGGGAATCAGGAAAATCATGACCAACTGCACGAAGTTGGTCAACGGCGTGGGATTCTCAAATGGATGCGCCGAGTTCGCCCCGAAGAATCCGCCGCCGTTGGTGCCCACCATCTTGATCGATTCCTGCGACGCAACCGGACCCATCGGGATCACCTGCTGCGCGCCTTCCAGCGTTTGGACCACCACGTTCGGCTTCAGATTTTGAATGACGCCTTGTGAACAGAGGAACAGCGCCCCCACGATGGAGAGCGGGAGCAGCACATAGACCACTCCGCGAGTGAGATCCACCCAGAAGTTCCCGATCGTCTTTACCTGTTGGCGCGCGAAGCCGCGCGTCAGCGCCACCGCCACCGCGATCCCGGCCGCTCCGGAGAGAAAGTTCTGCACCGTGAGCGCGGCCATCTGGATCAGGTAGCTGACCGTACTCTCTCCGCTGTACGATTGCCAGTTCGTATTGGTGACGAAGCTGACCGCCGTGTTAAAGGCCAGATCCGGCGTCATGACAGGCGTGCCGAAATTCTGAGGATTCAACGGAAGATGGCCTTGTGCCCGCTGCAGCACGTACGCCAGCACCACGCCCACCACGCTAAACAGGATCAGCGCGAACGAATACTGTGTCCACTTCTGCTCCTCGTCTTCACGAATGCCGCAAAGCTTGTAGATCAGAGCCTCCAGCCAGCGCAGCACCGGATGCAGAAAAGTCCGGCGGCCTTCGTAGACCTGGGTGAGAAAAAGTCCCATGGGCTTCGTGAGCGCCACGACGACGAGGAAGAAAACGACGATTTGCAAAACGCCAGGCGTGGTCATTTCAGAATTTCTCGGGACGCAGAAGCGCGTAGATCAAATATCCAAACAGGAACAGTGCTGTGATGCCGGCCAGCAGATAATCCATGGCGGGGTCCTTATAACCGATCGCAAGCGAGCGTGAACGCCCAGCAGAGCACGAAGAACAGCAGCGCTATCGCGACGTAGAAAATATCCAGCATTTACTCTCTCAGGTTAGGCGTACAAACGTGTGTAAGTCCTAATGGCGGCATAAGGATTCCATAAAGATTGTAAAGACGCAAGGTTTTAACCAGGCGGCTTACCTATGTCCTACTCCCTGACCAGGTGCAGCCGTTGACGCGCACTCAGTATCAACAAACGGGCGCACCGGTCCCGCTGAATCAGAAGGATTCTCCCGGCAACGAGGAACCGCGAGNNGGCGACCGCGCGCCGGAAGAGCATGTCTTTCAATCGCGCGGCTTGAAACCGCTGGATCGCGGGCGCGTCCGCGTGATTCTGTTGGCAGCCGCTCGGCGGGCTGGGATCAACTCCCCGGTTAGTCCGCACTGGCTGCGCCACGCACATGCATCGCACGCGCTCGACCATGGAGCGCCGATTCACCTTGTTCAGGCCACTCTTGGCCACAGTTCTGTCGCGACGACGAGCCGTTATCTCCACAGCGCGCCGCATTTGCCACGGGGCCAGACCGCCTTTGAGTTGCTGGGTGGGTTCGCGAAGCTGACCATACCGCCCCACGAGGTGCGAACAAACCGTCATGGTGAAAGAGTCCACGAACAATTGAGAGAACATCTCCGGCCTGTTCAGACACGGCAGAATCGCTTGAGTCAAATGGTGGAGAACGGGGTCGGGAGTTCCGTACACACAGTGGAGACGTTTAACCTGACGCATTCCAGCATCGTCGGTAAGGGCATTGAGAGTGGTCCGGGGAACATGGAAATGTACCCAGTCGATGGGCCCCGGGTTTCGAATACTAGAATTTGACTCGAGGTCGCACATCGCGACCCCGCCCACGGGCCACGCCCCCGTCTTTGTATATTTTTCGTCGGTCCACAGCTCCCATTCCCCGGAATTCGCATGGTTCAGATGAACCGAAACAACGTAAGCCTTTTCAGGAGGAATGGACGCGGTTCGCTCCGGGATGCCGCTCCGTGCAATTAGCCGGGTAATCGTCAGTTGCGGCCGGACCACGGAAACCGCAGAATCTATGGCAACATGGGGCGGTTGGTTCAGGGTGAAGTACTTCGCCATCTGCGCGCCATGGGCGCTTGCCGCCTGCGATGGAGTCGTCATGGATGCCTCCGGGCTGCCGCGTCATTGTGGCCGAGAGTCTCGGGCCAAGCTTCGGGCCGTAGTCCCGGTTCCCGATGCTGTTCACCCTGAGTTTTATGCATGGCAAGTTCCAGCTGGAGACCTCCAGCCTAGCTGAAGAATACACCCCTCGCTATACTGCTTTCAAACAAGTCCCGAGAAAGCGCCCAACTTGTTGATCGGAATTGACAAATCGGGCGCCCTCCGACAAAGGCCTCCGCGCGCAGCCCCTTATGAGATTCCGGTTTCAACCAAACCGATCAGGTCGTCGCGAACCCCATGGGGATCCTGATCGACAATCTAGCCGCAGCGCGTGTAAGGACCGACGACAATGAATCCCTGGCTGATCTAATCATCACGTTCTTTTGCGGAATTTGCCTAGGGCAGAATCTCGGCCCCAACCGCACTCAAATTACGAAGACGATTGAAGCCTTCATGCAGTTGATTCGCGGAGGGGATGACGATTTGGGATGAATTGCATTGCCGTCGCGGGAGGATGTCAGCGGTCCTCCAGGAAATCATCCGCGCCTACTAACAAAGCTTGTGGTATGCTCTGCTAATAATAAGTACTGAAACATACGTCGGAAGAAAATCGGCGCGTCGTACTTACATTCGGAATAGAAAGCGGTCGATATGACTAGAGTCAGATTGAGCATCGTCCTGTTGTTGTGGACTTTTGGCGTAGCGTCTCATGCTGCAGCCCAGACAAGCCTTTCTAACCAAGCCGCCGCCCGTTTCCTCGATCAGGCCACTTGGGGATCCACTCCCGCCAGTGTCGCGGCTCTCCAGAAAACCACTATGGAGGGTTGGCTGACTGTCCAATACCAGACCCCGTCGTCCACGCTTCCGGCTCAGCCGATTAACGACCCGGACGGCCAACCCAACCTGGATTTCACACCGGTCCAGCGCGCGTTCTTTCAGAACACCCTCGCCGGCCAGGACCAGCTTCGGCAACGTGTCGCGTTTGCCCTCAGCGAAATCTGGGTGATTTCCGGCTTCAGTGACCGTCTGGCATACGCGGTGCCTCCTTATTGGAGCGTGCTGAGCAACAATGCGTTCGGCAATTACCGCGACATCATTAAAGCCGTGACCCTCAGCCCAGGAATGGGAAGGTACCTGAACATGGCGAATAGTAACCAAGCCACCGCCGCTGCCGGCTCTTCACCGAACGAAAACTATGGCCGTGAGCTGATGCAGGTTTTGACGATTGGTCTGAACCATCTGAATCAGGACGGAAGCCTCGCCCTTGACGCCCATGGAAACCCGATTGCCAACTACACCAACGATCAGGTTACCGATATGGCTCGGCTTCTAACTGGTTGGACATACCCGACTCAGCCCGGTGTCGCGCCAGTCAATAACAATCCGAATTACTTCATCGGTCAGCTGTATGCCGTGGAGTCCGATCACGATACCGGGTCGAAGACGATTTTTGGAGGCGTTCAGGTTCCTGCCGGCCAGACTGCCGAGCAAGATCTTAATTCTCTCCTCGATGCGTTGATGGCCCAGAAATCCATGGCTCCATTCGTCTGTGCGCAGCTCATTCAACATTTGGTCACCAGCAACCCGTCACCCGCATACATCAGCCGCGTGTCAGCGGTGTTTCAAAATGACGGAACGGGCGTCGTGGGGAATATGCAGAAGGTGATTTCGGCGATTCTACTCGACCCCGAAGCGCGCGCGGGCGATCAGGCCGGGGCGGCGCCTGTCTCGGGCTTCGGCCACTTTCGTGAACCCGTGCTCTTCCTCGCCAACCTCCTGCGTGGTTTGAACGCTACGCTGACGCCGACCAGCGGCATTCAAGTAGCTAGTTCAGATCTGGGTCAGGATCTCTTTTTCGCCCCCAGCATATTCAATTTCTTTTCGCCTTCTTACCAGACTCCGAGTGGCGTGGTTGCCCCGGAACTCCAGATCTACTCCACTGCCACAGCATCGCTGCGTACGGATGTCGTAAATGACATCCTGTACGGATCGATCGATGGAACAACTACTTTTGATCTTTCACCTTTTCAACAGTTCGGCGCTAACAATACGGACTTAGTCAATTACATCAGCGCCGCGTTTCTGCACAGCACCATGTCGAGCGATCTTCGGGCAGCCTGTCTATCCGCGGCGAATGCCGCTACTTCGCCCGGGAGAGCGGTACAAGCCGCGCTCTACGTGGCGCTCACCTCGGCCGAGTATCAAGTAATTCATTAGGGGACAGCCATATGTTTTCACGACGAGGATTTATTCGCGTTAGTTCGGCCGCGGTAGGATCGCTTGCCCTGCGGCCCTTTGGATTACTTCCGGCCTTAGCGCAAAGCGGCCCCGATTACCGCGCACTGGTCTGCATTTTTCTCTATGGCGGCAACGATTCGAACAACACCGTTTTGCCAATGGACGATACAGATTTCCAGGCTTACACGTCCATCCGGCGCCAACTCGCGCTCACACCCGCTGATCTGACGACCCCGACTACGGTGTCGGGCTCGCCGATATCGTTCCACGGACAACTCCCAAGCATGGCCGGCTTATTCAGCAGCAAGGAACTGGCCGTGATTGCCAACGTCGGCCCTTTGGTGCAGCCGTTGACGCGCACTCAGTATCAACAAACGGGCGCACCGGTCCCGCTGAATCTGTTCTCGCACCCGGATCAGCAAAGGGCGTGGGAGACTTCCTATCCGCAGGGCTATTCCACCACCGGATGGGCGGGCAGAGTGGCCGACTTCATCGCAACGCAAAACTACAACGCCAACACCATCCCGATGTTCCTTTCCACGGCCGGGAACAACCTGCTGGGAACAGGCGCGAGCACTCAACAGATCGCTCTTGTCCCCGGCGAGCCGCTCTCGCTGGCAGGCTTCGACAACTCGGCGGAGTCGCAGGCCCGGTACGCCGCGGTGACGAAACTTTTGACATTGAATAGCGGGATCGCGCTGGCCCAGGCAGCGAATCAGACGCTTTCAAATAGTCTCGCGGACGCACAGGTACTTGCAAACGCCCTCGGGAAGGCCAGCCCGCTGAAGACCGTTTTCCCAGCCACTGAGCTGGGTGCGCAGTTATTGCAGGTGGCTCAGGTCATCCAGGTTCAGGCTGCTCTCGGCATGCGCCGCCAGATCTTCTTTTGTCAGTTAGGGGGATTTGATACGCACGCCGACGAAATGAACACCCTCTTTGGTCTTTACGCTCAGCTTGACCCGGCCATTGCAGCCTTCTACGCCGCAACCCAGGAGCTCGGCGTGGCCGACAGCGTTACGACCTTTACCGAATCGGACTTCAGCCGTACCCTTCAGCCCGCCACCGACGGCGGGGCCGATCACGGCTGGGGCGGGAACCATTTCGCTCTGGGAGGCGCCGTAAGCGGTGGTCAGATTTTTGGCCAGTTCCCAACGTTTGAGCTCGGCGGACCCAACGACACCGACACGCGCGGCCGCTGGATACCTACGACCGCGAGCGACCAATATGGCGCAACTCTTTGTGAATGGTTCGGAGTACCCAACAGCGTGCTTCCCATCATATTCCCGAACATCGCAAATTTCCCCACCCAAAAGCTCGGATTTCTAGGTTGAGACCCTTCGCAAAGCGCGTCATGTTACCGGCGCGGGGTTAAACGGCGTCAAGGAATTGCCGAGACCCCAGTGCTCGGCCCATGTCTTGCGGCGGCCGCTGGCGGTGTCCAGGGCGAAGCGGAAGATCTCCCAGCCGATTTCCTCGATGGTGGAGCTGCCGCTGGCAATGCGTCCCGCGTCCACATCGATCAGGTCGTGCCAGCGTTCGGCGAGCGAGGTCCGCGAGGAAACCTTGATCACCGGCACCAGCGAAAGCCCATAGGGGCTGCCTTCGCCGGTGGTAAAAATATGCAGGTTCATGGACGCGAGCTGAAGCGTGCCACAGATAAAATCGCTGGCGGGAGTGGCGGCGAACACCAGACCTTTCGAGGTGACTCGTTCGCCATGGGATGCCACGCCGCGGATCGGGGTTGTTCCCGCCTTGGCGATCGAGCCGAGGGCCTTCTCAACGATGTTGGCAATGCCTCCGCGCTTGTTGCCCGGCGTCGGATTGGCGCTGCGGTCGGCGCGGCCGCGGGCCAGGTAATCGTCGTACCAGCGCATTTCGCGAACCAGATCGCGCGCCACTTGCGGCGTGGCCGCGCGCGCAGTCAATAAATGGATGGCGTCGCGAACTTCAGTGACCTCGCTAAACAGTACCGTCGCGCCCGCGCGAACAAACAGGTCCGCGGCAAACCCGACCGCCGGGTTGCAGGTGATGCCGGAGAACGCGTCGCTGCCTCCGCATTGCAAACCCACCACGAGTTCGGACGCCGGCACGGCTACACGCGCGCGGTGATTGAGCACAGTGAGACGGCGCTCGGCCGCTTCCATGATGGCCGAGACGGTCGCCGCGAATCCTCCGTACGATTGCAGGCGCACCAGATTTGGTGCTTCGAGGAGCGGAAGTTCGTTCTGAAAGAGGCGCTCCGGTTGCAGCTTCTCGCACCCGAGGCTCACGATGAGCGGCGTTCCGCCCGCATTGGCGTGCAGGCTGATATTCCGCAGGGTGCGAATCGGAATCTCAGCGCCGGGCGCATCGATGGCCACTCCGCAGCCGTAGGTATGCGTCAGCGCGACGATGTCATCGACATTGGAAAAGCGGGGCAGCACTTCGCTCTTCAAACGGCGAACCGCGTAGTCCACCGTGGGCGCCACGCATTGGACGGTCGTTGTGATTGCGAGGATATTCCTGGTTCCCACAGAGCCGTCCGGATTGCGGTAGCCGTCGAAGGTGAACCCTTCAAGAGGTTCGGGCAACCGCGGGTTGCAGGAGGAGAGATCCAGCTCGTCCAGCGAAGGGGCCTCCGGAAGATCGATCAACTCCGCGAGCACCAAGGTCCCCTTCGGTATGGCCTGTTTGGCGTATCCGATGGTTTGGCCATAGCGAAGGATCGCGTCACCCGCGGCAAGGTCCACCAGTGCAACTTTCTGAGCGCTCGAAACGACAACCGCTACGTTATCGCTGGGGTGCGTCTGAATGTACGGCGCCGGATTCATGTGCCACAGCCTCCCGAAATGAGCGCTCCGCGGTGTCCTTCGGATCGGTGGAAACCGGCTGATCCCGCCACAACCAGCGCATCATCTCGGGCATGATAGCGCCGCCCATCTTGGAGCCGTGCTTGTTCATGCCGAAGGCGTAGTTGACCTCATATCCTTTTGCCGTGAGGGCCTTCATCAGCCGGACGTTCTGGAAGAACCAGTCGCGCGTCTCGTCATAAGTACCGTCGGGTTTTAGGGAGCGATTGTCATTTCGTCCATCCTGAAGAAAGATCCGGATGGGCTTCTGATTCGTCTTTGCAACGAGGTCGGCATAAGCGTTTCCACCGCGTATATTCGTGAAGCTGCCGACGATGCTGAGAACCTTGCGGAACTGGTCCGGCCGTTCCCAAGCCACTGTGAACGCCGCGATAGCGCCGGAACTCGCGCCGCCGATCCCTCGGTTTTCCGGGTCTTTCGAGATGTTGTAGTCCTTGTTCAGCACCGGAAGCAGCTCGTCGACGATCACACGAGGGTACTTGTCGTCGAGGGTGTTGTACTCGGTTGGCCGGTTGGTGGTTCGGTCTCCCCATTCCTTAGGATTCGCTTCGGGCTGATCGGGGCGCCGGCCAGGATTGATGAAAACCCCGATCATGACGGGGATCTCGCGGCGGTAGATCAAATTGTCCATCACGTTCNNGAACGTAGACCCAATAGGTGTGCGAGGTGCCGGGATAAGCCAGGCTCGGCAAATTGAATGGCCCGCGGATCTCACCTTTTGGCACACCGTCTTCGGCGAGGGAGTCCGGACCCAGGTGATAGTGCGCATCGGGGTTTACGGGAGGCGTTGTCGTTTGCGCATAGGCGGCGACCGCCAAAAAAATGAGGAAGGTTCGTTTCATAAAAGAGCGTTTCCCAAAAAGAGCGTTTCTAAAAAAGAGCTATGGAAACATTGTTTATCACAACGCCGCGCGCCGAAAGCTCATTGAGCAACTGGGTCACGGCGGGATTTCTTTCGCCCGTGCACGGCACCACCACGGCCCACTCCAAATTTTCGCGGAACTCGCTGGTGCTGATGCGCCAGCGATGCAGATCCGGCGGTGGCTCGGCTCCGATCTGAATCAGCGACCACGAACGAACCAGCGCGAGCGCCGTCGCATCGTCCGGCGGCGGCCCGCGGACGATAAAGTGATTGTCGCCGTGCACCAGAATGCCGATCATGCGGAGAGGCGCAAATCCGGCGCGGGATAGCCGATCGCGAAATGGTACACCACCTGTCCGTCGTGGGACGAAAAGTTCAGATACCGGTGCACCTCGTCGTCGAAGAAAGCGCCGATGCCGGTTGCGCCCAGGCCGAGAGCTTCCGCCGCAAGATACAACCGGTGGCCAATGGCTCCGGCTTCGAAATGAACGTAGCGGTAGCCGCGATCGCCAAAGATGCTCGTTGCGTGATCGAGGTCTCCGATGAGGGAGAACGACGCGCAGGCGTTACCCGCCAGGTTCTGACCCAGGCTCAAGCCTGCCGCGACGACGCGCTGATCGCCGCTTCGCATCAACTCCAACTCGCCAGAGGCCTTGCCAAGCCGGTAAACGCCTGGTTCGAGTCCGTCGATCCGATGCGCATAAAGATAGAGCCGGATGAAACTCTCACCGCTGAAATCGGCGAAAAACGGCGCTGCGGCCCCTGCGAGAATCGTGGATAGCCGCGCGAGCGACAGAGAGCGGGAACCGCCGACGAAATCGACCGCCGAACGACGCTTCCGGACTGTTTCACCGAACGTTCGCGACGATTGCGCGGGGGCGGCGAACCGGATCTCCGCCGGTGCTACCGACGGATTTCCAGCGACTGTGGGGACGAGAATTTTCGTGGCGGCGTGAACGCGCTCGATCAACGGGTAAGCGATGGTCTCCGGCGAAAGCTGGTTCGGCCGGCCTCCAAACCAATGGGACGTTTTGGGCTCAGAAGGGACCACAGGAATGGAATCGCCAGCCAAGCCGACAACGAGCAGCGGCCACTCATCGTCATGAAAATGACAAATTTGTGTCACCTGATTATCGTCGAACCGACCGGTGGCGAAACTCCGGCAGCCCATCGACCGGGCGGCTAGCGCTAGAGCTTGCCACGCGTGCCCGATGTCGTGCAGGCAATACCGATACGCCCGCGATCGATACTTCCATGCCTCGCGCCACACGATGCTGGTCAGGATAAATACGATGGGAGAGCCGATCGCAGCGGCCAGTTCAAAAGTGCCCAGACCGCGCTGTTCAGCCATGTGCGAAGAGGGCCGGTAGTGATAGAGGCCATCGGCCCAGCCGATTAAACCCCTCGTGATGAAATGAAATTCGGTCGGGTGCAGATTTCCGGAGGAGGGATTCACGCGCAATGAGTAGCGCTCCCCGGTGGATGGAACGCGCTTCGACGCACTAATAGCAGCGGAGTAGAAGAGCAACTCCGAGAGAAAGGCGGGTCCGTCCTGAGCGGGTGTGGACCCCATTTCACCGCCCAACACGTCGAGAGCGGGCAACTCCGGGACGGGCGGATCAGCGGGCAGATCGATCACCGGGACGTCCTCGTAATGGCGGAACGGCTCCGGCATGTTTGCCCAATCGAGAGCGTGCTGCGTACGCCTCAGCGATTCAGCAGTGTGCTTGGTGGAATCGTGGTATTCGCGCCAAGTCAGCGGGAAAAACCCTTAAGCGGCGATCCCGTTTTCCCAAACCGGATTACAATCCTCACACAGCAAATCCGACGGAGGTACAAAGGCTACCTGGGCGGGGTTAATGTTCTGTTCATCCAAGAGATCGAGTGACGGCAATAGCGGGCGGACACTGCCCGGAAGCGACATGGCGGATATTACGTTCACGTTACTTCTCCTTTCTGGTTGAGGCTTGAGCAGTTTTGCACCCAAACGTACTAAGAGTACTACTTTCGGGGGTAGAACGACAATTACTTGCTCTGCGATGTCAATTGAGCATATTATTACTAGAACACTAGGTTTATCAATGAACTCCGCGAAGCGCTCGACCTCTACCCGATGGCTGAATGCTCTGGGCATCGTGGCCGCGATTTCCGCCGTCGCAGCAGTTGCCTGGAAGAATTCCCAGCCGGCCATTGGCTCCGTCCTTATTCATCTTTCTTACAATTCCACCCAGGAGCTTTTCGGCGACCTGAATCCGAAGTTCGTAAAGACCTACGAACGGAATTCCGGAATTCATGTTGCGGTGAATCAATCCGACGCCAGTAACAATGCCGATGTGGTTACGTTCGCCATGCCGTCTGAAGTGAATGAGCTGCAACGCAAGGGGCTGATTGCCGAGGGGTGGGCAGGCCGCCTTCCCGGCCATTCGCAACCTTATACCTCCACGGTTGTCTTCGTGGTTCGTAAGGGCAATCCTAAAGCGATTCACGACTGGCCGGATCTGGTACGCAAAGACGTGACCGTGGTCACGCCGGACCCGAGAAGCTCGGGTAACGGGAAGCTCAGCGTGCTCGCGGCCTGGGGGTCGGTGGTGCGTCGAGGGGGAAGCGATGCGAGCGCGCTGGCCTACCTGAGGCAGCTTTACGCGCATGTCCCGGTGCCGGATGCCAAGGCGCGTGGCGCCAAGGAAACCTTCAGCGAAGACAAAGTGGGCGATGTTCTCCTCACCTGGGAAAACCAGGCCCTGATCGAGCGCGCGGACTCTCGCGGGGAGTATGAAATTGTCTACCCGCCGGTAAGCATTCTTGCCGAGCCCGCCGTTGCGTGGGTGGATTCCGCAGTGGCTCGCCACCATACGGAAGCGTCCGCCAAAGCGTATCTGCAGTACCTGTTCACAGCGCCGGCGCAGGAGATCATCGCCAAAGACGGATACCGGCCCGTCGACGCGGCCGTCCTCGCCAAGTACTCGAAGCAGTTTCCCGCGATGAATCTGTTTCCGGTAACGGCGGTAGCAAAGGACTGGGACGACGCATCCGAGAAATTCTTCGCCGCCGGGGGGATATTCGATCAAGTCCGCCCCGTTCCCGTTCCGCCCGTATCGCTTGCAGTCGCCGCCCCAAACAGGCCGATATGAAGCTGCCCTTCGCGAACTATTCCATCCACAAGGCCCAGAAAGATCTACTTGCAGGCGTAACGGTTGCGGCCATCTCTTTGCCGCAGGCCATGGCGTACGCGCTGATCGCGGGCGTCGATCCACGCTTCGGCCTTTATTCGGCCATCGTGGTTACGATAGTGGCGTCGGTGTTCGGGTCATCCTCGCACCTGATCAATGGACCCACCAACGCGATATCGCTCGTGGTTTTCAGCGCGCTCGCGTTTTTCAATCCGGACGCCCGCTTCGAAGCCTACCAGGCGATGTTTCTGTTGGGAATTATGATCGGGATCATTCAGATTCTGATTGCGGTTTTCAAGCTGGGGGACTTGACCCGTTATATCTCCGAATCCGTCGTGATTGGCTTCATGGCCGGGGCCGGTTCTCTAGTGGCGCTGAGCCAAATCGGAAATCTGATGGGGCTTCGCGACAAAGGCACGGGCGATCAGCATGTTCTCTATCGCATCTGGCTCACTATCACATCGGGCCCACCCAACTGGCGATCGCTTGCTCTGGGCGTCTCGACGATCGTGTTTGTGGTGCTGCTGCGGTTCCTGGCGCGCCGTTATCGTTTGCCGCAATTTGACATGCTGCTCGCCTTGATCGCCGCGGCGTTGGTGGCGGCCGCCTTCGGATGGTCGCACCCTGGTGTTGGCGGCAAGACCCTTGTTTCAGTGGTGGGCAACGTGCCTCGATCTCTGCCGGCTTTTCACATTCCCCAGATTCAACTGGTCTGGGTGCGGGAGCTTTCGGGCAGCGCATTCGCCATCGCCTTTCTGGGACTGCTGGAGGCGCTGGCCATCGCCAAATCCATCGCGGCGACAACTCACCAGCCGCTGGATTACAACCGGCAGTGTCTGGCCGAAGGACTGGCGAATCTCACGGGAGGATTCTTTCAGTCTCTTCCCGGCTCGGGATCTCTGACGCGTTCGGCGATCAACTTTCAATCCGGCGCGGTGTCGCGTTTTTCCGGCATCTTCGCGGCCAGCACGGTGGCACTCTGCGTTCTCGCGTTTGCTCCGCTGGCGCGGTTTGTTCCCAAGCCGGCGCTGGCCGGCCTGCTGATGGTAACGGCAGCGCGTCTGGTGGATTGGAAGCGGCTCTCCTATGCGATGCGCGCCTCGCGGTATGACGCCACTCTGGTTCTGATCACCGCTTTCGCCGCCGTCTTCATCAGCGTGGAATTCTCGATCCTGATTGGTGTCGCGCTTTCGATCGTCATGTTTATTCCGCGGGCGGCCTTACTGCGATGGTCGGAGATGACGGTGAGCGGGGACCGGGTGATACGCGAGCGCTTGCCCGACGATCCACCGTGCTCGGCGTTGCTGCTGTACGACCTGGAAGGCGAGCTCTTTTTTGGAGCGGTTCCTGAACTGGAGCGCTGTTTCGACGAGATCACGCGCCGCACTTTCAAGGAGGGAATTTCGTGCGTTGTGCTGCGGCTGAAGCGGACGCGCAATCCCGACATGGTCGCGCTCGAGCGTTTCGAGCACTTCCTGCGATCCATGGAGACGAGCGGCGTTGCGGTGCTGCTCTGTGGAGTGCGCCCGGATTTCAGCAAAGTGATCGATAACCTGAAGTTCCGCGACTGGCTTCCGAACGACCGCATCTTCCCCGAAGGGCTGGAGTTGTATTCCTCGACGCTGCGGGCGGTGCGCCAAGCCTATCAGTTGATCGAGGAAAACGACTGCGCACATTGCGGCGGCGAGGATCCGGTTGCGCAGGGAGAGACGGTTTACTACAGAGTTTGACGGCGTGCCTCTAGCCTGAGGTTGAGGTGGACGGCGTGCCGCTGGTGGTCTGTGCGCCGTAGAGCGTGTAATCCAGACTCTGTATGGATGCAGTCAGGAGGCTCTGTTGGGTGTCGAGCGTGGAGATGAGAGTATCGGCCTGGGCGAGCTGCTGGAACAGGGTCTGCTGCATGGCGTTGATACTCGCCTCGGTGCTCACGATCTGCGTCTGGAGGCCGGCATCATCCTGCTGCAGGGTGATTTGCTCGTTGGCGATGGCGCCGGTATTGGGGTCACTCACCTGGCTCAACTCTTGTGAAAGGCCGCCAAATCCCGTGGTTTCCGAGCCAAAGAACTGGAAGGCCCCGGCCAGTTGCGAATCGGACAATCCGGATAGTACCGTTGGGTCGAAGCTCATCGTTCCGTCGGAGTTGAAGGTGATGCCCATATCGGCCAGGCTGGTGATGCTTCCCGACCCCTGGTAAGTAGACATCTGCTGCATGTCCCCCTCCAGTTGATAGATGGTGGAATCGCCGCTCAACACCCCTGTGCTGACGCCGGCTTGCGAGTTGATGGCACTGACGGCGGAGTTGTAAGCGGTCACCAGGGTTTGAATCCCGGACGAAAGCTGCGAAGAGTCGGATGCGAGGGTTAAAGTAACGGGAGTGGTGGTGGTTGCGACGAGGTTAATCGTAGCGCCGGGGATGAGATCGTTTACCGCATTCCCGGTTCGCTGCACCGGAAGATTATTCAGCATGAATTCGGCGTCCGCGCCCTGATTGGTGTCCGTAAGAACGTTGGTGTTCGCGCCGGTCGGGTCATCAAACAACTGCAGAGTGGTGGCGCCGGTGTTGTCGGCTGAGACGGAAAGATAGTTCGACGTGCCGGTGGTGAGGATGGTGGCGGTGACGCCGGAATTGGTGGCGTTGATGGCGGCTTCGAGACCAACGAGGTTATTTGTCGCGGGCGTGAGGTTGATGGCGTAGTTGTTCGAGCCCACCACAAGGTTCATGATGCCGGTGCTGGATACCTGCGTGGTCTGCGAATTCGCAAAACCGGCTGTTGACGTTTCCGACGCGGCGGCGGCTAGCGTGGTGATTGAATTGATGGTGTAAGACGCCGCACTACTCGCGCCCGTGGCTGTAACCGTGACAGCAGAGGCGTTCGAACTGCTTCCCGAAATTGCCTCATTCGCACCCAGGGTTCCCAGGGCCTGCACGGCGGTTGTAAGACTCTCAGCCGTGCCCTGCAGCGAAGCAAGCTGCGTTTCTTCGCTGAGAACGGTTTGATCCTGATTCTGCAGTTCCTGTAGGGGAATGCTGGCAATCCCGACGGCTCTGGTGAGGATGCCCTGGAAGCTGCTTGAATACTGGCTGGTGCCCGTGAAAACTAAAGGCGTCACGCCTCCTGTACTTGTCGCACTGGTGCCCACTATCTCACCTCTCCGTCTGTCTTATCGGCTGGAAACCAAAAATCTTGACCCGGGGTGCGTGGTTCCCCGATTCTGTGAAACAAACTGGCTAACTATGTCTTTGATTCCGGAGGATTTGCGCTTTCTGCCAGAGTCGCTTTTGGGGTGGGCCGGGGAGCTTCTGATACCTGGCGTAGGCCCTGAATCTGGTCATGTTGTATTTGTCGCCACGTTGCCGGATGCGCGCCTTGCGCAGGGCATCCGGTTTCTGGGGTCTTTTTTTGTTGTTCCTCTTGTTCACTTTCGAATTGCCTTCCTGTTTTGAGCTTCTCAGGCGGAAGTTGGGTGGGAGGGGGATTTTAGGGTAAGTTATTGAGTTGCTTGAGACGATTTTCCAGGATCTTCTGTCATAGGCTTTTCAACTTCGGGCCACGGATGAAAAGGATGAACACGGATTTGGTTACCATGATGCAGCGGCGCGCGTTGATTGCATTGATTTACGGAATCGCAAGCGGGCATTGCCTGGCCGCTTCGTTGACGGGGGTGCTTCTTTCCGATCACGAGGGCCAGGGGACGCACGCATCGGGAATGGTCAGTCTCCTGGTCGGCGATCAGGCGCGCGTTTTCTATTACGGCGAGCCCCTTCCGAGACATTTCCGGTCACCAGTCTGCTCGCAGATCGGAGCTGTGTGGGAGGTTGTGACTCGCGTTGACCAGGATGNNGGTCAACGATTCCGCTGCTCTCGGCGCGCTTGCGGGCATCACCGGAGTACCGCGATTACTTGAAGGCGTTGGAGGGGATGGATAATTCCTTAGGGACGGCGTCGGGACGCGGCGTCATGTGCATTGACGTGGAAAGCGTGGGGAGAGGCACGGCCCGGCTGCGGGCGGACGGGGACTGTGGCTTGGAGGCCGCCGGCAAGAGCGTCGATATGGTTTTCCGTCTGATCCGAGATGAGCGTTCTCGTCGATGGGTGATTGATGAAATCAGTTTCGAGTGAAGGCATGCACTTTGCCCGGGAATCAGTGCATCCCGGCGTTTTCTCTCTTGGCGAACCACTGAACACTGAAGGAAATTGGCAGGCCGATCACGACCATGTGCACCAGAAGTCCTTGAACCAAATCACGATATGTATAAGGCCCCATCGCGTGAAACGCCGATAGCGGCAGAACAATCAGGCGCATCACAAGCTCGACAGCCGCGCCAAAGAACAAGCCGCAAACCAAGGGATGTTCGCTTAAGAATCTCAGTTTGCGGCTTGCTGCAAAGTAAAGAGCGGCCGCGGACAAAGCAATCAGGAAGTGCAGGAGCACCCCGAGAACGTACGTGGCCGCGCCTCCGCCAAAGGCCTGCGGACCGAGCAAGCCAGCGGCGATAGCCAGCGGAATCCTCGCCCCAAATAAGATGAGAGCTTGTGTGAGGTCGAGCGTTCCGGCTACCAGACCGCCCACTGCGATCGCCAGGACGGCATTGCGGCCGCCCGACCGCCGGGGAGCGGAATGATCAACGATAGTGGTTTCCTGCAATGGAATACGAACCTCCTCAATGACGATAAGCTCCGGCGATGCGGATGCGAACGGATAAGCGGCGACCACGTACGACTTTGCTGTGAATCGTGCATTGGATACGCCCAGACGGTGTCGGCAGAACCGTCCCGACCGATAAAATAGACAGGTTGCCCCGAATTGGTGTCCAGCGCCGCGCCCTTTCTTTTTGGCCCCTCCAGATCGGAGGATGGATGCTTTATGGGTTGGCAACCGCGGTATCCTACATCCCATTTCGTCACATGCGCGAAGAGGTGGATTACCGGATCGCGTTCCTCTGCTCTACGTTCCTGTCCAGCTTCGTTCTCTACGCCACGTGTGGGTTCCTCTGGCGCAGATCGACCCCGTTAGCCCCCGCTCTCTCTCTGTCCGTGGCGCTTTCTTACGTTCTGGGTGTTCTCTGCACCGTCGTATCGGCTCTCGTTGCACTCCACCTGGCTGGCTCCCGGACACCGCTCAGCTGGAGCCTGGTCGCCGCCCAGGCATTCGAAGCCACCATCGTGTTAGTCGCGTGGAGCGCGCTTTACTTCGGGATCAAGCACTACGGAACCGCCGAGGAGCAGAGGAGCAGAGCGTTGGCGGCTGAGGCGACCGCGCGTGAAGCGCAACTGCAAGCGCTCCGCTACCAGTTGCAGCCGCATTTCCTGTTCAACACCTTAAACGCCATCTCGTCCCTCGTAGTCATGAAGCAGCCCGAGCTCGCGACCGAAGTCATCGCAAAGCTTGCCGCTCTGCTGCGAAATACCCTCAACCTTCCAGAAGCCCATACACTGACCCTCCGGGAAGAGCTCGCCGTGATCGAGGAATATCTTTCCATCGAACAGATCCGCTTTGGATCTCGTCTCGCCGTGGCGCTGGAGGTCGATTCAGAAGCCTATGAGGCTCAGGTCCCGCGCTTTATTTTGCAGCCACTTGTAGAGAATGCGATACGCCATGGGATCGCACGCTGTCCGAACGGAGGGAAGATCGCAATTCGAGCTTCGGCGATCGACGGGCGGCTCCGAATCGAGGTCGAGAACGACCGTACAGCATCCGAACAACAGGGGGGTGAAAGCGGACATGGACTTGGCCTGCCCAACACCAGGTCCCGGCTGGAGAAGCTCTACGGAGAGCATGGTAGCCTGGCGGTCTCGACTGGGCAGAACGACCGGTTCTTAATCTCGATGTGGTTGCCGCTGATGAAAGAATCAGTCCGTTCGGAGGCCGGCCAATGAACATTCGCGTTCTGGTGGTTGATGATGAGCCTTTAGCTCGGGCCGGAATCATTGCGCGGTTAGCTGGCTATTCCGACATGTTGGTGGTTGGAGAGTGCGGTACGGGCGAAGAGGCGCTTATTGCCATTCCGCGTGTGTCGCCCGATCTGATTTTTCTCGACATTGAGATGCCCGGCATTTCCGGGTTGGATCTCCTGCGAACCTTGCCAAAGGAGCAAGCCAGGTGCATTGTGTTTCTTACCGCACATGAAGAGTACGCCCTGGAGGCATTTCACGTTGAAGCGCTCGACTACATTCTCAAGCCAATTGACGAGGCACGATTCGCGGCCTGTATTGAACGTGCCCGGCGGATGTTATCTCTCCATCGACAGGAGGCGAGCCTGGAGAAGCTTTATGGACTTCTCGCGACCACAGACAAACGGGACAACGGAGGTGTGATCAAGCGTTTCCCGGTGCGGCGAGGCAATGAATTCACCTTCGTCCAGGTGGGGGACGTGGATTGGATCGAGGGGCTGGGAGATTATGCCGGATTGCACGTTGGAAATAGAACCCATCTGATACGAGAACCTCTCCATTCATTGGAAGTCCGGCTCGACAGGACGCGGTTCGTACGGGTTCACCGCTCGACAATCGTTCAGGTGGAGCGCATTGTGCGCATGGAGCCTTCAACCAATCGAGATGCGGTTCTCATGTTGCGCGACGGCAACACGTTGCGCGTGAGCCGGACGTATCGCCCACGTCTCGAAGAAGTTCTGCACTCGTCGTAGCCAGCCTTGTGTGGCAAATTCTTGGCGCACTGGCGAAAATGCGGCGCTGCGCGGATGTTAAATCGAAGCAAACAAACGGCTGATTGCGGCATGAGACATGCCCTTGCGTAAGCCGTGTTAGAAGGACTTGGAGACCAGATCGAACATTACATGGACCTGCTTTCGGTGCGCCAGAGGCTGGTTGCATCGAATATCGCCAACGCAGCCACACCCGGATACAAGACGATGGACATGAACTTCGAGCAGGAACTGCGCAGCGCCATACCGTCGCTACCCGGCATCGACGAAGTGGAAGGACTGAAGACCAACAACGACGGAAACAATGTGAATATCGACCGCGAAGCGAGGCTGCTGTCTGAAAACGCCCTGCGCTTCAGCGTGGCCAGCCAGTTGTTGAAGACGCAGATCAAATACCTGAAAAACGCCATTGACGAAGGGCGAAATTCATGAGTCTGCTCTCCGCGATTGCCGTGAGCGCCTCGGGTATGGAGGCGCAGCGCACCCGCGTGGAACTGCTTACCGAGAATCTGGCGAATGCGGAAACCACCCGCACGCCGGACGGAGGCCCCTACCGGCGCAAAGACGCGGTGTTCTCCGAGCAACCGGTCACCGGTTCGTTCGGCGACGCGTTTCAAACCATGGTGGGCACCGGCGTAGCGGTTACCGACGTCATTACCGACGAGAGGGACCCGGAACGACAGTACAATCCAGGACATCCGGATGCGGATAAAGATGGATATGTTTCGATTCCCCGTATAAACCCCATGGAGGAAATGGTCGATCTAGTGGATGCATCGCGGTCCTACCAGGCGAATGTTTCGGCGATCTCGGCAGTGAAGGATATGATCCAGCGTTCCATTGATTTATTCAAGTAGCGATTTAT
>PLFE01000006.1 GCA_003136675.1 Bryobacterales bacterium | reverse complement strand
ATCAAAGCGCGTGTCGGTGTGCGCTTCATTAGCTCAATGACCACGCGATTCCTCACCCAGTCGAGGGGCGTTTTTTTCATGGTAGGAGTTTGAGCATGCGCATCAAAATGGTTTTATCTGCCCTTGCACTCATTTCACTTCCGCTATTGGACGCTCTGAGCGCATCCGCGCAGACCATTCAAACGGTTGCCGGCGGGGAACGTTATGCTAACAGTCCAGCCCTCCAGGTCAGCGTGGGTTTGGCAAGAGGAATTGCGTATGCACCAAATGGCACCGTTTATGTAGTAAGCGGCAACCAGATTGAGCAATTCAATCCGGCGACGGGAACGATCACCACGGTTGCGGGAAATGGGGCCGCTGGGTTTTTGGGTGATGGGGGCACATCCACGAGTGCTGAACTCAGCGGGCCGTCGGGCGTCGCCGTGGATTCGGTTGGTAACCTCTACATAGCCGATGCGGGCAATAACCTCATCCGCAAGGTCACCGCGGCTACTGGGGTCATTAGCACCGTAGCGGGCCATGGCGGATACGGCTATTCGGGGGATGGCGGACCAGCCACGAGTGGCGAACTCAGTTACCCAAGTGGAGTCGCCGTGGATTCAAGCGGTAACCTTTACATCGCCGACTCGTATAACAGCCGCATCCGATTGGTCAGCTTGGCGACCGGGATCATCACCACTGTGGCGGGCAATGGCGCCCCTAGCTATTCGGGTGATGGCGGGCCGGCCACGGGCGCCGAAATCAATTACCCAAATGGCATTGCCGTGGATTCAAGCGGTAACCTATACATCGCCGACTCGTTCAATAACCTCATCCGCAAGGTCACTGTTGCTACTGGGATCATCAGCACCGTGGCAGGCGATGGCACGTTTGGCTATTCGGGTGATGGCGGGCCGGCCACGGGCGCAGAGCTCAATTACCCAAGTGACGTCGCCGTGGATTCAAGCGGTAACCTCTACATTGCCGATGAGCCAAATGAGCGCATCCGCATGGTCAGCTCGGCGACCGGCATCATCAGCACCGTTGCGGGCAATGGCTCCGTAAGCAATGTGGGCAATGGCGGCCCGGCCACGAGTGCCGCGTTTAATCAACCGACTAGCGTTGCTGTGGATTCGAGCGGTAATTTATATATTGCCGACTATAATAACCAGCGCATCCGCTTGGTCAACGCGGCGACCGGGATAATCACCACCGTGGCTGGCAATGGCTTCCAAGGCTATTCCGGTGACGGTGGAGCGGCCACGAATGCTGAACTGAGTGGTCCGGCAGGCGTTGCCGTGGATTCCGTCGGTAACCTGTTCATCGCCGATGAGCTTAACCAGCGCATCCGCAGGGTCAGCGCGGCAACGGGGATCATTACCACCGTGGCGGGCAATGGAATGTATGGCTATACGGGTGATGGCGTATCGGCCACGAGTGCCAACCTCAGTTACCCAATCGGCGTCGCGGTGGATTCAAGCGGTAACCTCTACATCGGGAACCCGACGATTGCAGAATTTAATACGATCATCGAGACTGGCGCGCCGGGGTGCAGTTCATCCACTGCTCCGTGCATCGACGCCGCGTTCGGGCCGACGCAGGCATTCGCCTACTGGTCGTCCAGTTCGTCGGTGGTGGATCCGCACGGCGTGTGGGCCGTCACCTTCTTCAATGGCGAGGTTGGCAACTTCTACAGCAAGATACCCGCCATGTACGCGCGCGCGGTTCGCACCGCCCGGTAATGGCGTGGACTGAACACAACGAACAACAATTGATGGAAGGCATCACCATGACTCAACCGAAGCGCGCTGGTTCACTGCTGGCCTCCCTGTTAATGTGCCTCACCATATTCGCCGGGCTCGGCGTTAGCGCCCCGGCAACCGCCGTCGACGTGCCGCTGCTGGTATTCCAAGGCGCCTGGACAAAGACCAATCTCTATCTCCCCGGCGCGATCGTGACCTACAACGGCACGAGCTACGTCAGTTTATTTTTGAATAGCAACGTCACACCCGGTATGAACGCGAACTATTGGGCGCTGCTCGATGCGCAGGGCGCCACCGGTCCGCAAGGACCGCAAGGCGTCGCCGGCCCGACGGGACCGCAAGGTCCTCAGGGTCCCGCCGGTGCAACCGGCCCACAAGGCGCGCAAGGTATCTCCGGACCCGTAGGTCCCACTGGCGCGCAAGGCCCAATTGCTACTGCCGGAGCGAAAGGAGCGACCGGCGCCACGGGTGCGACGGGCGCGCAAGGTCCGGTGGGTCCTCAAGGTCCCGCCGGCGCCTCTGGCGGGTCGTGGTACTTGTGACTGCCTTCGTAATGCGCGCGGCATCTTAAACAGCTTCTACACAAGCCACGGTCAACCTTTCAATCAGAGCATCATCAGGAGCCTAAAAAGGTCAGCATGGACGCACCTCTCCACGACATCGTCGCCGAAATCTATCTCGCCGCGGTAGACGGCGATCAAAGCAGGACGTTTGCATCCAAACTGGCCCATGCCTTCCGCTGCGAGAGCTGCATGGTGTATTTCCGTAGCTCAACGCAGGCCCGCGACACGGGGATGCCCTCCGTCGTGGGAATCTGGTCGACCACCGCGAATTTCGATGACAAGGCGTGCGCCGCCTACGCAGATTATTACCACCTGCGCAATGAATGGTACGCCCGCACGGGGCCGCAGGCTAATACCTCGGTGGTGCTGGGCGACGAGTTGATCCCCACCCGGCAGGTATTGCGAACCGAATGGGCGGATTACTTGCAGATGACACATACCCGGCATCTGCTCGGCCTGCAGGTGCCACTGGATAGTGGTTTGATCGGAATGGTGGGGCTGCATCGCGGGCCCTCAGCAAGCAGCTTCGAAGAGACGGACCGTGCACAGATGTCGCAACTCATGCCGCATATCCGCTCCGCCATGCAGTTGCGTGAGAAGCTCAATCTGGCTGAACGCAAAGCCGGTCTGTTCGAAGACTTGTTGGATGGCCTGTCGGTCGCCGTGGTGATGGTGGCAGCCGATGGGCAGATACTGTTCGCCAACCGCGCCGCCGAGGCCCAGCTCAATTCCGGCGAGGGACTCGGCAGCAGCCACGGACATCTTCGCCCGCAGCATCCACGACAGGCGAGGGTCCTGGCCCAACTGGTCCACGCAGCCGCCAGCGGGCGCCACATCGAACATGCGGGCGGCCAAATCACCCTGCTGTGCGCGCATGGCCCCAACCTCCCGGTGCTCGTCGCGCCCCTGCCGCGCGCCAACATGCAGCTGGGCAACACCCAGCCCGCGGCTGTCGTTCTCTTCGGTGATCGCCGCCGATCCGGCATCATGCCCGCGACGCTCGCCCGCCGGTTCGGCCTGACGCCGGCCGAAGCGCAGTTGCTGTCGCGCTTGGTGGAAGGCGATTCCATTGCGGATCACGCTCACGATCGCGATGTCAGCATCGACACCATCCGTTCGCATCTCAAACAACTGTTCGCCAAAACCGGGCAGCGGCGCCAATCGGATCTCATCCGACTGGTCCTGTCAGATCCCCTGGCGCGGTTGTCGCTGCGCTAACCCACAGGCGAAGACGCGAAGAGCCACGACTCGAACGGCGCCTATTGTATGCACTTCACCCCCTACACTTGAACCATTCATTTCGAGAGTTCAGTGAGGTCAGTAAATGCCTCAGGTCCCGGGCAGATCATCTGCCCGAGGCCTGAGGCCGTTGCAACCCGACCGCGTCATGGCAAATTGCGCACCGTAAGGGCCACTACAGCCGACTCTCCGGGCGGATAAACCGAGTTGCCGCCGTACACCGCCGTCAGGTTGTGCGTTCCCGCCGCCAGCGGCGGCAACTGCAGCAGGGGCAGCTGGCCATTGGCAGGTACCTGCGTCGCGCTTAGCGCTGTCGTTCCGTCGTACAGCGTAACGGTTCCACTCAGTGCCTTGCCGCTCTGAACCGCGATCGAGACGCTGTAGAAGTCCGGCAGAGGATTGATCTCCAGGCCCGAAAGAAGACGCAGCGTCACGGCCGTCGGCGGCACCCCCACGGGATAAACGGCTTCGCCGCTTTGGCTGAAGTTGCCATCCCCATCGTAAACGGCGATCACCGTATTGGTGCCCAACGCCAGCACCGGCGTGGTAAACGGCGTGCCCACCGGCTCAACGCCCAGCGTGGTTACGTTGCCCTGCACGTCGAGCGAATAGGTCACAATGCCAGTCGGCGTGCCGGCAAACTGTGGAACGATCGTCGTATTCAGCGTTGCCACGGTGCCGTTGATCTTTTGTGTCGTGGTCAGCGTAACTGACGTCGTGGTGTTGGCCTTGGATAGGCTTACCGCGAACTGCGGGCTGAGGACTTGATTGTAGTTGCTGTCCGAGAGTTTGGTTGCCGTCAGCGAGCAGGTTCCGCTCGCGCTGGTTACGCTGACCGTCGTTCCACTGACCGAGCAGCCGGTCGAGCTACCGGCGCTGAAGCTCAATGCCCCCGAGCCGTTGCCGCCCGCTGCGGTCGCGGCGCCGGTGTTTCCGTAGACCAGGTGCAGTGGGCCGGTGACCGTGAGCGTGGCCTGGTTGGCCTTGACTGCCATGGTCGTCTGTTGCAGCGATGCCGAACTGTAGTCGCTGTCCGCGCCCCAGGTTGCCGTCAGCGTACAACTTCCCGTGCCGGCGGTCATGGTCACGGTGTTCCCCGAGATCGAACAGGCGCCGCCGGCAGTGATCGCCGCCGTGGTGCTGGCATTGGTTGTGGCAGTCACAACGAACGAACTTCCATAGACGGCATTCGCCGGTGCGCCCGTGAAATGCACCGTCGGTTTAGTCGGCGAAGTCGATCCCAAGGAGAAAACGGCAACCTCATTCAATGTCGGTACCGGGGCGTAAGCCACGTTTCCGCCCGCCACAAAGGCCAGGCTCCCTGACGCCGGGATGGGAAGGGTTGTGGTCGTGGCAAAAGTCGACGTGTTGACCAATTTGAGGTTGGTATTTCCGCCCAAAAACGCAGTGGAACTGTCAGGAGAAAATGACGTTGTAAAGCCTGGGCCGTCCGGATTAGCAATGCCGAGAGATTGGAGAAGTGAGTCGCTGGATACTTGAATCACGTTGACCACGGACTCGGGAATGCCCGGCACGCTTGGACATCCTGCACCGTCATAACCAGTGCCCGTACAGGCATCGTCACCGCTTTCCCAAAACTGGCTGCCGTCGGGAGAGACGGCCGGCCATGGATGTCCGACATTGGGAAGACCCGTGATGCTTCGGATCTGCGAATTGGTGGCGACACTGAACACGCCAATGGCATCGTGCCCACTCGAACCGCCCGGGCCGTAGCATTGGTAAACGACGAACAATGTGCTCCCGTCAGGCGTAATCGCCAATCCCTCTGGACATAATGTAGTTGAAATGATCTGCACCGTTTGGCCTGGGAGATTAACCAAGCCAACGCCACCATAAACAAATGCCAGGTACAGCTTGGTCCCATCGGGGGTCAAAGCGATGTCATTCGTTCCATACCCGGTGCTGATCGTGCCGGTCACCGTATTTGTACTGGTATTGATGACTGAGACCCCGCCGTTGGTATTGCCCACATAAACCGTAGATCCATCCGGCGATATAACAATTCGAGCCGGATTGCTTCCAACGGCAATGGTTGCCAGAACGGTGTTTGTCGCCGTCTCAATGACACTGACGGAATTGCTGTTCGTGTTGACGACATACACCATCGTGCCGGCCGGGTTCGCTACAGCAAACGTCGGGTAATCTCCGACCGGAATCGTTGCCGTCTGGCTGAACGTCGGCGGAGGGCCAGCCAAAGCCTGTCCACTCAACGACAATAACGGTATGGACGCCCAGAGCGCCAAGAACACCAAGTCGGCTCTGAAAGCGCGACGCCGCATGACTTTTGTCTGCAAACAGGGCTGGAAAGCCGCTCTTGCCGGCATTACGGTCGCAATGGTTTCAATCAGCTCCATAACTTTTCCATTCGATCTCCTCCGGAGAACTTTGGCTAAATAACTGCGGCCGCCTCTGCCACGTGATTGAAAACTACCAAAGTCCCCTGATGATCGCCTCACCAGTTTGGGTGAGTCCCAAGCGCCTGATCCGCCTGCGAACAATTAATCCCGACCGAGATCTATTCGCCCCCAATTCGAACGGGCGAGGGCAGTCCTTGACGCCAACCCCGACAATGCGTTGCAACTCTTTGCCGACTACATCAGGGCATGCGCGGAGCCGGGACTGCACGGCGCAATACGAAACCACCTGCTTTCTGTGCGACGCCCGAATGGATTGCAGGCCGAGGGGAAGATGCTTGCAAAAACAGACGCTTTGGTCTCACCCATTTAGGGGAAGCATGCGCACCTAACGCACGCTAACTTTGCTTCGCAGCGGGATTCTTTCATCGCGCTTCCGCGGTGGGTTCCAATTCACTCGAAAAGTAACGTGATCCAATCGAACGCCGCCAAGAACGAACACAATCGATGAAAGGGATGACAATGACTAAATCGAAGCGCGCCGGCCGTTGGCGGGTCTCCGAACTTAACGGCATAACCGTGTCCGAAACGCGGACATTGCCTTGCGCGGCGAGTTCTGGCGTTTACCCAATTTGGGTGAAGCGCGGGAGTACGGCGCTCCCTTTAATCGACTACGCACGGTGGCCCGTCGTGACGCCC
>PLFE01000209.1 GCA_003136675.1 Bryobacterales bacterium | reverse complement strand
GCGGCGCGCCGGTCGAGCGCGGCATTCACCTCCCGGCCGAAGCCGGTCCCGGCAAGAGGGATGTGGTCTTTCGCAACCAGCTCACGGTCGAGCCAGGTCGCCCCGTCGCTGCCGACCTGCCGGTCGAGTTCGAAGCAGGATGCCCTTCGAAGCTTTAGCGAAGAAGAGAGCCGGCCCGGAGAATCTGGACGGTGGGATAAGTGGAGTTTCTGCCTGAAGGCGGCGAGAATGCTGCTGTTCAGGAGAGCTTATGACGAAGCGGACGAGACGGAACCACACACCGGCCTTCAAGGCCAAGGTGGCGCTGGCGGCGCTGAAGGGTGAGAAGACGCTGGCCGAGTTGGCGTCGCTTTTTGACGTTCACCCGAACCAGATCACCAGCTGGAAGGCGCAGTTGCTGGAGGGGGCTGCGGGCGTGTTCGGGCCCGGCGCGGCGTCGCCGGAGGCCGCCCCGACAGTGGATTTGAAGTCGCTGCACGCCAAGATCGGCGAGCTGACGCTGGAGAATGATTTTTTAGCCGGCGCGCTCACCAAGGCCGGCATGCTGAGCGCAAAGCGATGATTGACCGAACCCACGAACTGCCCGTGACACGTCAGGCGCAGGTTCTGAAGCTCAGCCGCAGCAGCGTCTATTACCAGGCTCGCCCGGTGTCGGCGGCCGACCTTTTGATCATGCGCCGGATCGACGAGCTGCATCTTGATTACCCGTTCGCGGGCAGCCGGATGTTGCGCGACCTGCTCCGCGGCGAGGGCGTGACGATCGGCCGGGCGCATGTGATCACGCTGATGAAGCGGATGGCCATCGAGGCCATCTACCGCCGGCCGAACACCTCCAAGCCTGCGCCAGGACACAAGATTCATCCCTATCTGCTGCGCGGCCTCACGGTCGATCGGCCCGATCAGGTGTGGGCGATGGACATCAGTTACATCCCCATGGCGCGCGGCTTCGTCTACCTGGCCGCGGTGATCGACTGGCACACGCGCCGGGTTCTGGCCTGGCGGGTGTCGATCACCATGGAGGTGGATTTCTGCCTGGAGGCCGTCGAAGAAGCTATGGCCAGGCACGGCAAGCCCGAGATTTTCAACACCGACCAGGGCAGCCAATTCACCAGCACAGCCTTCACCGGCCTGCTGGCCGACAACGGCATCCGGATCAGCATGGACGGCAAGGGCGCCTGGCGCGACAACGTCTTTGTCGAGCGGCTCTGGCGGTCGGTCAAGTACGAGGAGGTCTATCTGCGGGCCTATGACAGCGTCGCCGAGGCGCGCGCCTCGATCGGCCGCTACCTGGACTTCTACAACCGCAAACGCCCGCACTCGAGCCTGGGCGCCCGCACGCCGGACCAAGCCTATTTCAACCACGCGCCCCTGGTGCAGGCCGCTTAAATTTTTCGCCGCCGTGCTTGGCTCTTCACTCCAGTCGGGCTACGCCCTCCTTGCGTGAAGAGCCAAGCACGGCAAAACACAACCGGCAGCGATTCCACTTAGCCGACGACGATTCCTGTCCAGACAATCCCGGCCACCGCTAAGGGCCGTTTGCGCGGTACGTTTATCTGCTGGAGAGCCTAAGAAAACGGGGTGGGAGTAGATTAACTCAACTCCACCCGGCTCTGCACCTGCGACGCGCCAGGAACCGAGTGACCGAGAGCTATACGTGGACTTGCTATCTCTTGAGCGGCACGGTCTCGGGGTCGTTCGAGAACGCCGTCGCCACCTGTGACGCCCTGGACCGGATGGCCCGCGAGCGAAGGGCCGGCCTAAAAAGGCAAGGCCAGACGTGGACCAGAAAAATCTACTCTGACCCCGTTTAGCGCACGAGATTCGCGCGCTACCTGAAGCCGCCTTTCTGGTCCGAGGCTAGGGGGAACCGGTCGATCTCAGATCGGAATTTCATTTCGAATCAATGGCTTTGCCGAGGCCCAGGACCATCACCTTGGCGGTGACCACTTCGGTGGGCCACAAGATCGAAGTGAAACCCGTTGCCACGGCGACTTTTTGAACGCCGTTCGAGGTGTAGGTGATGACGCCACCGCCGATACCTCCACCGATCTTCTGATGCCACAGTGGCTTACCGTCCATCTTATCAATGGCGTAGAGATTACCACCCATATCGCCGAAGAACACGAGGCCACCCCCTGTCGGTGTCATGCCGCTTGTCACAGGGTAGTTGGACTTCAATCGCCATTTCCAGGCACCTGTGTCAGCGTCGATCGCGTATACCCAGCCCGCCCATTGGCCAAATGGATCTTGCAGGCCCATCGTGTTGTAGGGATTGATCATGGCGGTTCCCGTCCATGACGCTCCAGGCTTTACGGACTGCACTTTCTCGTCGGATTCCACTCGCACGGTAGAGCACCAATCTACCTCTCCAATGAAGACCAAGTTGGTCGGCGGATCGTATGCGGGCCCGTTCCACTCCGCGCCGCCCGCTGAACCCGGGCAAAAGTGCACATCTGCGGATTGCGAGAACGGCTGATCAGCATTCTCGATCCGGGTTGCAGGCGTNNCACGCGTGTGGATCAGGGCGGGTGCGCTGGAGACATCCCAGTCATGCCAATCCTTCGGCACCAGTTTGAAATGATTCTTGTAGGCGCCGGTCTTGGCGTCGAGAACCACAACCGATCCCGTGTATAGATTCTCTCCGCCGCGCACCTTGTCCACGAAATCCGGTGCGGGATTGCCTCCCGGCACGTACAACTCACCGGTCGCGGGATCCAAGGTGTATGACGTCCAGGTGGCGCCGCCCGAAATGGGCGTTCGCGGATCATTTTCCCAGCTTTCGCGGGTCAGCGGCGTCGCACCTTGCGGGCCGCGAGTCTGATCACCCGGCATTCGAGGTACGAGATAAAACTCCCAGACAATCGCTCCAGTCGTTGCGTCCAGGGCATACATCCGGCCCTTCACGCCTTTGCTATCGCCGCCGGCGTTGCCGATGAACACGAGGCCATTCCACGCGATCGGCGCAGATGGAGTCGTTTCGGAGAGCTTAGGATCCGCGATAACCGTCTGCCACAATCGCTTGCCAGTCTTGAAGTCATACGCAAGGACGCGGCCGTCTTGCGTACCGCGAAATAAACGACCATCCAGATAAGCGGCGCCACGATTCACGGCCAATAAATTGGCGGGCTTGTAATCTTCGTGTGTTCGCCATTTCTCTGCACAGGTCGCTGGATCCAGCGAAAAAATATCGTGTTCAGTGGTACCTATCAACGACGAGTTGACCATGATCAAACCCGACTCGAAGCTGGTATATTGCTTGGTATCGTAGGTGCACAGCACCCGGAGCCCGCCGACATTCTGCGTATTTATCTGATTGAGCGACGCATAGCGCTCCGAGGTCAGAGTCTTGTTGTAACTGCCCCAATCCTCGGACGACACGCTGGCCGGCGTCGCAGCGTTGGGTCGCACCGAGGAATCGGTAACTGCCGCCGACGGCACCGCTAGCTCCGTTGTTGTTGTCCCCGCTGGCGCAGATCGGCTTCGCCAATAGTTAACGGCCATACCCGCCAACGGGACGAACGTCGTCGGATTAAAATAGACCGCGGCTGCGCCTACGGAAGCGATCACAGCGCACCCGACACCAATGAGCAAGAATTTATGTTTCACAGCGGTCCTCGGGAGGGCAAATCTAGGTTTGGCAATTTTCGACGGTCGCCGGGATGCGGAGATCGAGAACATCCCGCTGAAATCGGTCGGCAGCCGCTTGGACTTCGGTTGGATCGTTCATCGCCCGCGCGTACCCTTCATCGACTCCTAACGCGATCTTGTCGGCGTCTAGAAAAGGGTGCGTGGCATAGACGTCGAGCGCCTGTAGAGCTGGAAGGGCTGGCGCGCTGTGGGACGAACACTCAGCTTCTATCAGCTCCGAGCGCGCACCATCGCACGTCATAAAGAAGGCCGCAGCCATCAGGCTCGTGAAGACCGTCTTCATCGACAGCCCTTCAACATGCCGACGGCGCGAAGCTTTCCTCGAGTGGCGCATGGCCCCAACCTCGGGCTCACATGAATAGCGC
>PLFE01000113.1 GCA_003136675.1 Bryobacterales bacterium | reverse complement strand
TGCGCGTGCCCGAGCCAGCGCTGTAGGAGATTTAAGGGAATGCCCGCCTGGATCGCCGCCACCCCAAACCCGTGCCGCAACCCCTTCGGTGTCGCCTGCGGTCCTTTGACACCGGCGGCCTTCATCACCTCGAGCACTTTCTTCCACGCCGTGGTGCGCCCAAAGTCCCACAGCGGGGTAGGGGGGCTGTCTTTTTTGGTTCTCTTCTTCCGATCCTTGAGCCCGTGCACCATCGCCAGCATTTCCAGCACCACCGGCGGCACGGGCACGGCGCGATACACACCCCTGCGGCGTTTCTTCAGCGTCTCAAACACGATCGCGCCGGCGTCGAAATCAATGCGCTCAGCGACGAGCTGCAGAGCCTCCGAGATTCGGCAGCCGGTGTGCGCGAGTACGTAGCAAAAGGTGCGCACCTGGCGCTCTTCCTCATCGGCCGCGGCCAGGAATTTCCGCCGCTCCGAGTCGGTCAGGTACAGCCGCTTTCCAGCCGAAGTGAACAGTTCTCCCGACATCTGTTCATTATAGACCGCATAGGAACGCCCAGGAAGTCAGATCGGACCCCGACCCTAGGCGAGGGTAGGGCCTAAAAACAGCCTTTTTATCAAAATCAGGAGGAGAGGGTGGTTTCGGACAAGTGCGTCCAGGCGCAGCCTGGTGAACAGTATTGGTAATTCTGTTCAGCGCCCCATCGACATAGATTGCGCGCAGATATTATTGTAGTTACAATAACTGATGCACATTACCTGTGATCCAGCGAAGAGACGCAAGACTCTCGCCGATCGGGGACTGGATTTTCAGGATGCTGCTGAGGTGTTTGCGGGGCCGACACTGGAGGTCGAGGACCGGCGTCAGGACTATGGCGAAACCCGCATCATTTGCTTCGGCTATCTGCGCGGCCGCCTCGTAGTAGTCGGCTACACGCCACGCGGCACAGCTCGTCACGTGTTTAGTATGAGGAAAGCCAATGCTCGCGAAAAAGCGCGCGTCGCGCCGCTCATTGAAATCTGATCTGGCCCGTGTGGATGCTCATGTCATCCGAGCGCAGGAGTACGTGGAACTTCCGGAGTTGACGGAAGAAATGCTCGCGCGTGCCACTATCAAAAAGGGGGGACGGCCAGTTTCGGCCAATCCGCGCAAGCAGGTCACCATTCGTCTTCCAGCCGATGTCCTAGCCCGTTGGAAATCTACTGGACCTGGCTGGCAAACTCGTATGGCTGAACGGCTGAGCAAAGCGCGGTGATAGCCCGCACGTTCAATAACAGTTAGACATCCATGAGCGTATCGGTCCGAAGGCCCAACGCTTACGCTCGCCGCAAAGAATGGTGGCGTAGCTACTTCTGGTCCCGCGATGAGTTCTGGGCCAAGCATGCCGTCCATCTCGCAGCGCAAAGCGCGCGAAATGCCGCGCGGGACAGTACTGGCCGTTACTATTTCTGGAACAGGACCTGCCTTCTCGCCGCGCCCTACTGTGCTCGACACTACGGTTCAGTGCCGACTATTTTGCTCCGTAGGCCCATCGGCCACGATGCTTTCTCATTGTCGTCATCTGAGGTCAGTGCCTGGCTAAGAGTCGAACCACCGGGCGAAAAGCACGCCTACTAAATTCGAGCGGACGCGCCGTGGATGCATCTTGATCGGCTCCGAACCCGTCCTTCGCTGAACGTTATGAGCACAACTGTTCAGCTACTCACCCAAAATCTCCACCAACCCTTCGACGATCTTCGTCACCTCCGCAGGTGCAACCCGGGCCAGACGCTTGCCAATCCGCTCCACTGACAAGGTGCGAATCTGGCTAATCTTGGCCCAGGCGGGCTTGCGCAATTCGGCCACTTTCAATTCCAATGTCAGCGGGAAACCGGCCTTCTGCGGTTGGCTGGTCAGCGCCACCGCAATCAAGGTGCCCGATCTCGCATTGAAGATGTCGTGGCTGAGAATCAGAACCGGCCGGTGACCGGATTGCTCATGTCCGCGAACCGGATTCAGATCCGCCCAGCGCACCTCGCCTCTTAGAATTCTGGCCAAGTAGCCGCATCCACGTCCAAGCCCTCATCGGCCAGCGATTGCTCGAATGCGGGATCAAGCTTCGCGCACTCGGCGGCCAGGCGGGTGCCTTCCATGCGCTGGAGCTTCTCCTGCAGCGCAATTTGAATGGCTCGGCTGCGGTTCTGGAACAGCCGCCGGGCCACCATGCTGTCCACCTGGTGCAGCGTTTCTTGCTCGAGGGTGATTGCTACTTTGACGCTCGCCATGGCCAGTCTCCGGTATGATGATTTATCATACCATGTGGCGGAGCTTCGTGGAAGCTGCGAGCCAGGTGGGGAGCCGCTTCGAACCCGCCCTTCGCTGAACGTTATGAGCTGAACTGTTCAGCCCAGTCGGGGTAGTCGGGATCTATCCGAATAAGTCTGCATGCGTCCCCGCACGCGTGAAGACCACGGACCCTTCCTGCCGTAAATCGTAGATCAAAAGAAAATCCCCGCCGATGTGGCATTCGCGAAAGCCACGCCATTCGCCGCTGAGCTCGTGATCCAGATATTCGGGTGGCAGCGGCTCATCGTTGGCGATCAGCAGCATCATGGCTTCCTTCAGACGCCGCAGATCGTAGCGACCTGAATGACTGAGCCGCTCCCAGTCCTTCGCGAACTGTCGGGTTCTATCGCTTTTTCTTGGTAGCTTTGCGCGTTTTTCCTGCGCCGGCTTTTTCGAGGTCATCAAAGATTTCCTGCGCACTGCCAAAACGCGCCTGACCTATCGTCCGGGCCTCTTTCATCGCCGCCACGGTCACCGCGTTGGGCGTGCGGACCTCGAATGGCAGGCCCTGCTGAACAACCACCTGGCGCAGAAATAAGCGAATCGCATCGCTTAAATTCAGGCCACACTCGGCTAGCACGTTTGCAGCACGATCTTTGAGTTCCGGCTCAATGCGGGAACGGACATCCGTGGTTTTGAGATTGGAAAGCATGTCTTGAGTATAGTATATTGTTCCGGCACCAGCCGGTAGGATTGGAACATTGTAGCTACAATGTTCCTGCAGCGCAACGTAGCCACTAAACGGAATTACTCATTCTATTCACTGAATACGATGGCAACGTTTGCCGTTATCGCGGCGCGCTCAAGCAGATCCTCAACCCGTGCCGCGAGGCCTCTCCTTACTGTGCCGCCAGCATCTCCGCCTGCACGGCGGCGGGGAAGTCCTTCGGGAAGGTCGGGCTGGCATTCGGATAATTGCCGCCGGCCATGTAGAGCTCAGTGGAGGAATTCCAGCGGTCACGCCACGCCGCGGCGTAAGTCTTGAACTTGTTGGTCTCGGTGATGAAACCTTGAGTCCTGGCGTTGGGTAGATAGGCCGTAATCAGCGTCGCGATCGCGGTGTTGTTCTCGGCAAGCGTGTCGAGGCGCTGTTTCATCTCGGAGGTCCGGGCGATGCCGTCGCGGCGCAGTTTCACGAGGTAGGACTCGAGGATGCCGGCGCCTTGTTCGGCGAAGGGGGGCGACTGTAATTGGATGAGGAGCGCTTGGTCGTCGGCCAACAACGCGGCGACGGGTTTGAGGTCGGAGGCGATCAGCTGGGACCGGGAGGATTGGAGTGCTTCGTGATCGTGATACCAGGCGACTGCGGCCAGGAGTGCCACCGTCAAGAGAGCCNNGTAGCTCGCCCGGTAGATCGGCAAATGTTCCGTTCGGGCCATTCATGACCCCCCACAGCGTCACAGAGCTGTACAACGTCTGGGGGGCTCGCGCCCCCCAGACCCCCTCAAAGTGTCCAATAGACAAATTATCAAATCCTCCAGCCCTCACCGGCCGCTACGAACCGCGCGAGCATAGCCGTCGTCCGTCCCGAACTTGCCGCCGTAGCCGTTGACGAAGCCATTGCTAAAATTGACGAACCACGCGCCGTTCGGAAAGCCCGCCAACGAACTGGAGGACCAGTAGCCGGACGCCTGCGTCGGCCCAAAGGCGGGGTCGATACACGGTGAACCCGTAGTGCATCCCGGCGCGCTCGTTTCGATGATCGTGTTCAGCTCCGCAATCGTCGGGATCCGCCAGTCGCAGTGATTCGCAAAACAGGCGGTGGGTCCGTTGCTTACATCCTGCCCGGCCGAGGGACTGGTGTAATCCCCGCCATTGAGGGTCGCCAGAAAGGAGGTGTAAAGCGTCCCATCCGGGTTGTTGTCCCCCGTGCCCCAGGTGTAATAATTATTGAGGCAAGTAATCTCGCCGCCGCAGGCGCTGGTCTTAAGCTCCCACATCAGCCCGGTCTGGTGGTCGGTGAGCGTGCCATCCCCATTCACCACATAGCGCGGCAGCCCCGAGGGACTACAGGTCCACACAAGACCCGAAGCACCCTGGTACNNGGTCCCGTGGCGCCCGTCGCACCGGCAGGACCCTGCGGTCCCTGGGAACCCGGTGGTCCCTGAGCACCGGTCGCGCCGGTCTGACCCGTCGCCCCCGTTGCCCCGGCTGCGCCCATGGCGCCGGCGGGACCTTGCGGACCCGCTGGACCTTGCGGTCCCGCGGGGCCCATCGCGCCGGCGGCGCCGGCCGGACCGTGTGGACCCGCCGGACCTTGCGCCCCCGTCGCACCCGTGGCACCCGTTGCGCCCTTCGCACCGGCAAGACCAGTTGGACCTTGTGCTCCGGTGGGACCGGCGGGACCTGGAATGCCTTGCGCTCCTTGTGGGCCGGTTGCACCGACGGGACCCTGAGGGCCTTGCGAACCTGTGGGACCAGGGACGCCTTGCGGTCCTTGCGGTCCGGTGGCGCCTTGCGCATCGAGGAGAGCCCAATAGTTCGCGTTCGTACCAGGCGTGACGTTGCTGTTCAAAAACAAACTGACGTAGCTCGTGCCGTTGTAGGTCACGATCGCGCCGGGGAGATAGAGATTGGTCTTTGTCCAGGCGCCTTGGAATACCAGCAGCGGCACGTCGACGGCGGTTGCCGGGGCGCTAACGCCGAGCCCGGCGAATATGGTGAGGCACATTAACAGGGAGGCCAGCAGTGAACCAGCGCGCTTCGGATGAGTCATGGTGATGCCTTCCATCAATTGTTGATCGTTGTGTTCAGTCCACGCCATCACCGGTCGCTACGAACCGCACGCGCGTAGTTGCCGAACGACTTGCCGTCGTTGAAGACGGCGCCATTGTTGAAAAAGACGCCCCACGCGTAGGTCGGACTGGCCGCCAACGAACTGGAGGACCAGTAGCCGGACGCCTGCGTCGGCCCGAACGCGGGGTCGATGCACGGCGAGCCCGAGCCGCACCCCGGCGCGCTCGTTTCGATGATCGTGTTCAGCTCCGCAATCGTCGGGATCCGCCAGTCGCAGTGATTCGCAAAACACGCGGTGGGTCCGTTGCTCACGTCTTGTCCGGCCGAGGGACTGGTGTAATC
>PLFE01000188.1:12041-12239 GCA_003136675.1 Bryobacterales bacterium | reverse complement strand
TAAGGACGTTCTTTGACGGCCGCCGCCTAACCGGATCGTGCGAAGATATTGAATGTCGAGGTCACTCCTCGATGTTCTGAGAATCGAGGCAACGCTACGATGGACGACGAACTCAAGGGTGCGCTGGAGGCAATGGTAGGGCACCTCGCAGCGATGGAAGGTCGCCTCATCGCGTGCATGGATCAATCGGGCGCGGCT
>PLFE01000188.1:11701-12018 GCA_003136675.1 Bryobacterales bacterium | reverse complement strand
GAAAGTCGTCTCGTCGCGCGCATCGAGAAGACGGAGGCCGGGCTCGAAGAGCGCCTCGGGGCCCGCATTGAAGACACTGAAACGAAACTCCTCAGCGCCTTTCACGGTTGGGCGCGGCCCATGGAGATCCGCCAGCGGAGCACCACTAGCATCGTGACTGGTTTCGACGAGCGCCTGTCCTTGGTGGAAGAGCGTGTCAGTCAAATCGAGCGACGCAAGAACTAAGTAAGCTCATCTGGTGGCCGGATGCATGTCGTCCTAAGCCTTTTCACATGAGCCTTTCGCTCTTACTCCTCCTCCCGCACTCCTCGGCGCAC
>PLFE01000188.1:0-11631 GCA_003136675.1 Bryobacterales bacterium | reverse complement strand
CACGTGATGGAGCACGAATCGTTTGAGAATGAAACGATCGCCGCGCTGCTGAATCGCTATTTCATTCCCGTCAAAGTAGATCGCGAAGAGCGGCCCGATGTGGATCGCGTCTATATGGCCTATGTTCAGGCGGCCACCGGATCGGGCGGATGGCCGATGTCGGTTTGGCTCACGCCGGATGGGCGTCCCTTTGTGGGCGGAACTTACTTTCCGCCGGACAACCGCTATGGCCGTCCGGGATTCGCCGCAGTTCTCGAGCGCATTGCCGCGGCGTGGACCAATGAACGCGGACGCATCGAAGAATCGAGCGAAAGCGTGCTTCAGGAGTTGTTTCGACAAGCCACCGTGGAACCGGCCGCCGGCGACCTGGACCCGAGCGTTTTGGACTCCGGTTTCGCCGTTTGGCGGCGTAGTTTCGATGCGCGGCTCGGCGGGTTCGGGCACGCGCCGAAGTTTCCGCGCCCGGCCATCTTCAAGTTCCTTCTGCGCTATTGGGCGCGGACGAGGAATGAGGAAGCGCTGGAGATGGTGGATCATACTCTGCGCGCGATGTCGCGCGGCGGCATGAACGATCAACTGGGCGGCGGCTTCCACCGCTACTCGGTGGATGAGTATTGGTTTGTGCCGCACTTCGAGAAGATGCTCTACGATCAGGCGCAGCTCGCCTCGTCGTTTGTGGACATGTTTCAGATCACGAAGGATGAGACGTTCGCGCTCGAAGCGCGGCGGATTTTCGATTACGTGGCGCGCGATATGACCAGCCCGGAAGGTGCGTTCTATTCGGCGGAAGACGCCGATAGCGTGATTGACCCGAGCGATCCGAAGCATAAGGGCGAAGGCGCGTTCTATATCTGGACCGCGGATGAGATTCAGACCATCGCCGGGGAAGACGCGCGGTTCTTCAACCATCGCTATGGAGTGAAGACTCAAGGAAATGTGGAGAACGATCCGCATGCCGAATTCACCGGCCGCAATATCCTCTATGAGCACTACTCAGTGGAAGAAACGGCGCATCACTTTGATCAACCTCTGGAGCATGTTCGAGCCGCGATCGAACGTGCCAGCGCGAAGTTATCCCAGGCGCGCTCGACGCGCGTGCGCCCGCATCTGGACGACAAAGTCCTGGCGTCGTGGAACGGTCTGATGATCTCCGCTTTCGCGCAAGCCGGCGCCGTGTTGGACGATCAACAATATGCCGGGTTCGCCCGGCGCGCCGCGGGGTTCGTGCGCGAGCACATGTGGAACGCGAGCACCGGAATCCTTCTGCGGCGGTATCGCGATGGCGAGTTTGCCATCCCTGGCTTCCTGGACGATTACGCTTTCTTCGCCCAGGCATTGCTGGATCTCTACGAAGCCGAGTTCGACCCGGCTGATCTCGAACTCGCCGTGGAGATCACGCGGCATATGCGTGTGCGTTTCGAAGATCCGGATGCCGGCGGTTTCTTTACGACTGTCGCCACCGGACCGGATAGCGATGTGCTCTTTCGTATGAAAGACGACTACGACGGCGCCGAACCGTCTGGCAATTCCGTAGCCGCGATGAACCTGCTGCGGCTGGAACGGCTCACCAGCGCGACGGAGTCAGGCGACGCGGGCCGCCGGATTTTGAAGGCCTTCTCCGGCCGCATGAGCACCCAGCCGTTTGGTGTCCCGCTGACCATGTGCGCACTGGATTTTTCGCTGTCGAAACCCTTGCAGATCGTGCTGGCCGGCGAGCGAAACGCGCCGGAAACACAAGAAATGCTGCGCGCAATTCGTGGCATCTACCAGCCGAACCGCGCCGTTTTGCTGGCCTCGAGCGAGCCACTTGGTGAGGCGCATGCCGGGCTTTCAGAAATGCGCTCCGTCAACGGACATACGGCGGCCTATGTTTGTGAAAATTTCACCTGTCAGTTGCCCGTGACCGAGGTGCCGGAACTGTTGAAATTGCTACAATAACGACTCGAACTTCCTTCTTTAAATACGAAAGATTTCAGGAGAAATTGACTATGGAACGTGCAGGCGCTGTGACGTTGGGCGGTAAACCGATGACCCTTGTAGGGCCGGAACTGAAGAGCGGTGACGATGCCCCGGATTTCAATGTAGTGGATATCTCGATGGCGCCGGTGAGTTTGAAGGACACGGGTAACAGCACGCGCATTTTCAGCGTCATCCCCTCTTTGGATACCCCTGTGTGCGACGCCCAAACCAAACGCTTCAATGATGAAGTGGCCAAGCTGGAAGGCGTGGACGTCTACACGGTGAGCATGGATTTGCCGTTCGCGCAGAAGCGGTGGTGCAGCAACTTCGGGGTGGACCGGGTGAAGATGCTTTCCGACCATCGGAGCGCCTCCTTCGGCGAACACTACGGCACGATGATTAAGGAGTTGCGGATCGAGAGCCGCGCGATTTTCGTGGTAGGGCCGGATAACAAGATCAAGTACGTCGAGTATGTGGGCGAGGTTGGCAATCCGCCGGATTACGATGCGGTTCTGAAGGCGGTCGGGAGCGCTTAACTGAAGCTGGAAGTCACTCAAATCGAACCCGAACACGCTCCCGCCGCGCTTTCCGGCGGAAGCTGGTTCACTCGCGCCGCCGCGAATCCGCTGATGCGCGGGGGATTGGTGATCACAGGAGGCATCCTTGCGGGCAACCTGCTCGGTTTTTTCCGCTCCGCGGTGATTGCGTATCTGCTGGGAACCCACGCGGCCGCGGATGGCCAGGCGGTTGCCCTTGGGCCCATCGATACCCTCAACTCCGTCCTGATCAACACCATGGTGTTCGCCTTTGTTCCGCTGCTCAGCGCGAAGCACGGCGGTGAGCGCGCACAATTGTTCCGGCGCGCGGCCAGGCTGTTTACTTGGGTATTTTGTTCGCTGAGCGCCGCCATCATTGTGTTCGCGCCGCGCTTGGTTCATCTGCTGGGTCCGGGGCTCGATCCGTCGGTCTACGGCGCAACGGTGACGCTGCTGCGTATCGCTTCACTCTCCACGCTCGCCGCGGGGGCCGCGGCACTCCATTCGGCGCTTCTTTATACGGAGAGACGGTTTGCTCCGTCCGCCTTCAACCAGGCGGTGATCAACGCGTTTGTCATTGCCGGGGTTCTGTTGCTCTGGAAGCCTCTGGGGATTTATTCCCTGGCGATTGGTTATACTTTTGGCGCGTTTGTGCAGCTCGGGATTGTGACCGTTTTCGCGCGGCGCAGTTGGAAGCGCCTGGCGGCCATCGAACTCCCTCCTGCGCCGGGCGAGGATCACACCACTGCCGAGCTTCTTTCGAAGCCCGGTTCTTTCCTGGTTTACGCGGGGTTGCTCTCTTTGAACATCATTGTGACGCGTGCCTACGCGACGCAGGCAGGTCCGGGAATGGCGGCGGCGCTCGATTACTGCATGCGCTGCGTGAATGTATTGACCGCGTATCTGATCTCGCCGGCTTCCAATTCGCTGCTGCCGGAGATTGCCCGCCTGCGTGGTGCGGGCCGTACGCCGCAGGCGTTCCGCTTGATCAATCGGGTTCTGAGCTTGACGGCCATTGCGGCCGTGGCGAGTTGTGCCATCGGAATCGCCATCCGGCAGCCGGTGATTGCGATCCTGTTTCAACGCGGCAGTTTTACGGCGGAATCCACGCAGATGGTTTCAGCCGTCTTCCTAGGGTTTGCTCCCAGCCTGATCGGCCTGAGCCTGCTTGAGATTGCCGCCCGATCGTTATTCGCGCTGGATCGCCCGTGGTTGCCGCTGACCGCCGCGGCGGTTCCCCTGTTGGTGAATCTGGTGATTTCGGCGGCGCTGCACACCACTGCGCCGCAGATGATTGGCGTAGGCGCGTCCGCTGGTTTCTTGACGGGCTTCGCGGTGCTGTGGGCGATGGTGCTCAGCCGGAGAGCGCGCTGGCTGAGGGAATTGCAGCCGGCGACGTGAAGTCAGTTCAATCCGAGTTTCTTGGCCTGGCGGGGGGTGATTGCCACGGGGTATATCGAGCCTGCGCCGCTACGGCGTACTTCATCGAAAACTTCATCAATAGGATTCGGCCTTAGTCTCAATCCGTCGCTCAGGAACTCCCTTAGGTCGTCCGGATTTGAAAACCGGCGCGCGGGTATGGAACCGCCCGATCCCTCAGTGTGGGGCGCAAGAATTAGGGAATACTCGGAACCGTGACGGAGTATGTAAAGTCGGCGAGCCTCCCCATGACCTGCGCTCCTGCGTCTCGATCTGCTTTTACCAGCGAAGTTTGATCCATTCCAATATCCCGTCCACGGAATTCACTGCGACGACCATGTCCTTGCCCTTCAGCCCCGAAGTTTCATACCTGCTACCCGCATTCCATCCCCTGACCACACCCCAATTCTTCGCGAGTTCCGGTTTGGCTTTCAGATCTTTGCCGAGAGGTGAATCTAACCGGGCGAGTTTTAGGAGATCCTCGAGATCGTGCGTGAAGACTTGATTTGCGTGTCGTTTGTCAGGGAAGTCATGTCGTCTCGTTTGCTTGGCGACACAGGCCTTAAGCGCGCATTCGATCGCGAAACCACCGAGGTAGTACGCACCTTGCTGCTTTCCAGCTTTTGCGAGCGCCGCCGATTCCCCTGCTCGCAGATCAGCCAGGCGCTGGAAATCCCGTCGGGTTTTCGTCGCCTGGGTTTGCGCTGAACCTGAGGCTTTAGGCATGTCTGCAGAACTTTGTTCCCCGACCCTTCCATCTCAATAGTACTCGCTTGACTGAAAACTGTAACCGCCGATGGAGTAAGGGACGATTCTGTTGTCTACCCGATGCTCGCGCATCATAGGAAGGGTGACGCGTGTAGTGCTGAAAACGGTGGTTGCTTGCGGGGCTACATCTCCAGAACCTGGAAATGAAACCGGTTCGGCGGAAAATGCCCGAACGTATCCACATTCATTTGCGCCCACGTCTTGTAAGCCGAATCCGCAAGCGAAGACTTCAAATAGAACAGGAACTGGTTGGAGCAGCAGTGAATGGGCGGCGGCTGCCGGAACGTCAACCGCGTGCCCACCGCCTTCTCCAGTGCGACGCCGTGCGTTTCCACCTGCTTGCGAACCAGCAGATCGACGAAGCTGCAGCGGCCAGCGTGCGGCCACACTTGGGGATGCAGCAGAGGCCGCAACGTGTCGCTGGCGCCGAAGGTGATCTCGCATTGCCGGATCCACTCCACCACCGAATCGCCCCATTGCCAGTGCAACAGAAGACCAATATATTGATCCGCCAGATGCAGAGCCAGGTCGAGCGCGCCATCGGCGTGCGCATCCGGCAGAAGATCTTCGGACTCCACGATCTCCGCGGCGGCGCTCACCAACTCTTCCCGGGACTGTGTGTCGTCGGGGACGCCGCGTACCAGCAGCGGGGGGAGTTCCAGGGTGAGATCCCCTGGAATATCGACGTATCGGACTTCTTCCATGGCAACTCCTGCCTAACAAAGAAGACGTATGCGAACTGACTACTGTTCCATTCGTAGCACGAATGGGGCCAGCGCGTCACTTTTTTCTCCTATACCACTCATATCGGATTTCTATCGTACTCTTATAGCCGCCTGATATGATGCGCATTCATGTCTGAATACTCAATTGGCCTGGACCTCGGGGGCACCAACTTGCGCGCCGCCGCAGTGGACGCCAAAGGAAAAATGCTCCAGAAAATTTGGGCGACAACCGATTTAAGCCGTGGCCCGGAAGCGGTAATGGAGGATATGGCGAAAGCCATCGACGCGCTGCGCCACTCCCTTGGCTCGCAAAGCCTGCACGGAATCGGCGTAGCCGTGCCCGGATTTATCCGCCTCAAGGAAGGCGTCATCATGGGATCCAACAACCTGGCGGTCCTGGAGGGTTTCCCCATGCGGGATGCTCTGCAAACCCGCCTCGACGCGCCCGTGATTCTGGAGAACGACGCGAACGCCGCCGCCATGGGCGAGAAGTGGATCGGCGCCGGCCGCGATGTCGATGATCTCGTTCTGGTCACACTCGGGACAGGAATCGGCGGCGGCATCATTTCCGGCGGCCGCATCCTGCATGGTTTTTTGGGCATGGCCGGCGAGATTGGTCACATCACCGTGGTGCCGAACGGGAATCCCTGCGGATGCGGGAATCATGGATGCCTGGAGAAGCACGCATCAGCCACCGCCATCGCCGGGCTCGGACGCATGATCGGGCTGGGCGATGTCACTTCCGAGGAAGTATACGAATTGGCGAAGAAAGGCGATACGCGCGCCCTGGCAGTGTTTGAACATATGGGCCGCGCGCTCGGGATGGCTCTCGCGGTGCTCGTAAACATCTTCAACTTCCCGCTCTATCTGATCAGCGGCGGACCCATCCCCGCATGGGATGTATTTTCGATTCCCATGATGGCGGAGTTGAAGCAGCGTTCGTTCACCTACCGCGCTTCAAAAACGGTGGTGGCCAAAGCCGAACTCGGCAACGAAGCCGGACTTTACGGCGCGGCCTACCTGCCGTGGTCCACTGAGACAAACTATGTGGCTCGGGGTTGATATTGGGACCGGCGGCAGCCGGGCGCTGGTGGTGAGCGCGGAGGGCCGCATCGTTGCCGGAGTTACGGTGGCGCACGATGAGATTCTGATGCAACAGCCTATGTGGGCCGAGCAGCAGCCGGAGAACTGGTGGAGCGCGGCGTCGCTCGCCATTCAGGGCGCGCTGAAGCAGGCTGGCGTTAGCGGTTCGGACATCAAAGGCGTTGGCCTTTCCGGCCAGATGCACGGACTCACCATGCTCGATAAAGACGATCAAGTGATCCGCCCGGCGCTGATCTGGTGCGACCAGCGCAGCCAGAACCAAGTGGACTGGATCAACGACACCGTCGGTCGCGAACGTGTGGTCGAATGTACGGCGAACCCGGTGCTCACCGGGTTCACGCTGCCGAAACTGCTGTGGGTTCGCGACAATGAGCCCGCGCAATTCGATCGTTTGCGGAAGATGCTGTTGCCGAAGGATTACGTCCGCTTCCGCTTGACCGGCGATTATGCGACCGAAGTGTCCGATGCATCGGGCACCTCGTTGTTCAACGTGGTGGAGCGGCGCTGGTCCATCGAACTCGCGAGCGCGCTCGGGCTCGATGCTTCGATTCTGCCGAAAGTATACGAATCGCCGGATGTGACGGGTCACATTTCGGAGTTGGCGGCTCATGCCACGGGGTTGCAGGCGGGCACGCCAGTGGTGGGTGGCGGCGGCGACCAGGCGGCCAGCGCGGTGGGAAACGGAGTGGTGGAGCCCGGATTTGTTTCCTGCACGCTGGGCACGTCCGGCGTGGTCTTTGCGCACATGGAAAAGGTGGCATACGACCCTTCGGGGCGCGTTCATACTTTCTGTCATGCCGTGCCGGGCAAGTGGCACGTGATGGGAGTCACGCAGGGCGCCGGACTCAGCTTGCAATGGTTCCGCAGAGAACTGGCGCCGGGTGTGGAGTACGATGCGCTCATGGCCGAGGCTGCCGAATCCCCGGCGGGTGCGCAAGGGTTGTACTGGCTGCCCTATCTGATGGGCGAAAGAACGCCGCATCTGGATGCCGCCGCCCGCGGGGGCTGGATGGGCTTGACGGCGCGGCACAAGCGGGCCGATTTAATCCGCTCCCTGGTCGAAGGTGTCTGTTACAGCCAGCGCGATTGTCTGGACATTATTGAGGAGTTGGGCGTTCCGGTAAAATCCGTGCGTGCTTCAGGTGGCGGAGCGAAAAGTCCCTTCTGGCGTCAGTTGCTGGCGGACGTTCTTGGGAAGCGCGTGGTGACGCTCGAAACGCAGGAAGGCTCGGCGTTCGGAGCGGCACTGCTGGCCATGACCGGAACGGGCGCGTTTGCATCCGTGCCGGAGGCGTGTCGAGCGGTGGTGCGGGAAGTGAGTGCCGTTGAGCCGGAGGAGACGGGAGTTTACAAGAACGGCCATGCCGTCTATCAGGCGTTGTATCCGGCGTTGAAGAATGCGCTGAGGTTTGGATCGGTAGAATAAACGTGGATTTCTACCATCGCCCTGAACGAACTCGCGCACGAAACCAAGATGGAGGCGATCCGGCGCGCGCTCGAAGAAGGCAGGGCGCGCCTGCGGGCTCGCTCTTAGAAAGGGGCCGCAAGAGTTTGCAGGCGTACCTGGAACAGAACGTGTGGCCCTTGATCCCGCCCGAGGAACTGGGCCGCGCGATGGGACGCGAGGAAGAGGACAAGATCCTCGGCTACGGGCCCGAAGGCTTCTAGCGCATGGTGCTCCACTCGTGGTGGGCGTACCCAGCTTACTTGAGACTGTGATGGTCTTGACCACCCGCTTAAGACAAGACGCTCGTCCGCTGATCTTCGCTTTTTCTGCGACGGATTGAAGCGGTCGTGATTCCGTTTCGCGAGGAGCATCTTGATGCGGCGGCGACTGCCTTCCTCCGGTTCGGACGCGGCAGGCATCCGGCCGCTCTGAATTTCGGCGACTGCATGTGCCGGATCCTCGTGACGACGAAGCCTTCATCTAGCGATTGAACCCTCCCGCTTCATCAACTGCCCCGAGCGGGCGGAGATGGGGCATTTTCGGAGATGAGCACCAGGTGTAATTCACAACGAGGCGCCAAATCCAACATTCCGATTGGCGGCTTTCTCGTTCACCTGGCAGCCAGACAAACGGCGCTATCATTTGACGGCCTGGGGACGGAGCGAATCACCGAGGCCGATCTCGCCCGCGATGCACACGCGGTTCTTGAAAAAGTCGGGCTGGGAACCGAGGTGATTATCGAAAATGGCGATCATCAGGCGGTCGCGGTGATTCGGTCGCCGCGCCGTTGCGGAAGGCCCATTACTGAAATCCTGCGCGATGCGAAGGAGCGCGGCTCCACTGTCACGCTTGATGAAAACTTCGGTCGAGATCTCGAAGAGATCATCGTCAGTCACCAACAGCCATGGAATCCGCCCTCCTGGGATTAGTGCTCGACGCCAGCGCCATCATTAGCGCGGAGCGCAAGAAACAGCCCGTTTCGGTTTTTATCGAGGCTATTCTCATTCTGCATGGGCCGCTCGATTTGTCACTTTCTCCTGTCACGGTAGCAGAGTTGGTGCATGGCATCTATCGCGCCAGAACATCCGAGGAAAGCCAGCGGCGCAGGAACTATATCGAAGAGCTCGTGTCTCTCGTCCCGGCCTATCCCATGACTAATCAGACTGCTTGGTTGGTAGGGCGGATTGAAGGGCAGGAAGCTGCGAAAGGGGATGTAATTCCATTCAACGACCTCATGATCGCAGCCACGGCCATCGAGCAAGACTACGCGGTGCTCACCGGTAATCTCCGCCACTTTCGCATGATACCGGGGCTCAGCGTGATCCCTGCCTGAAGCAAGTCGGATCGACGCGCGCGCAATTCGGGTCCGTTGAGTTGCCTGTACTCGCGGCGCTAAGTCTCAGTACAGCGCCGGAAGTCCGTTTTTCTTACTGGCGCTCCGATGTTGTTTCCCAACTGACCTTTGTACCCTCTGGGCCAATTACATCCCAGTGTCCCGGCAACGTGTCAAGCTCACCCTTCCGCATCTTGCCGTGAAACGAGCCATCCTCCTCTGGGCGACGAATCTGAGCGAGTCGGACAACATACTCCCGGTGACCGGGCACCAGCTCCCATCCATCTGAATGACGGCGGTAACCGTTCTCGGGTGTCCGTTCGACCAGACTGACTCAGCGGTGTAAGGGATCGCGTCCTCTTCGTCCTGTGTGAAGGTAGTGATTCCCGATCCGGGATGAGGAATGCAAGGCGCCGTTACCGAAGTGAGATGTTTTGTGTTTCGATGGTGCGGGCGGTGGCGCGGTCGAAATCCGCCGCCGCGATGCCAAGATCGGCTTCCGCGCGGGCTTCGCGGGAGCGGGCGTTGATCAGATCCGTCTGGCGTTGCAGGACGAGAAAAACGGAAGATGTGCCGGCCTGGAATTGGCGTTGTTCACTGGCATATTGATCTTCGGCGGACTTGCGGGCCAGCACCGCGGCCCCGAGGCGGGCTCGCGAGGATTCGAGAGCTTGCAGGGAGTTCCGCACATCGGATTCAATCGACATGGCGAGTTGATCGCGCAGGGTCTGGAGGCGCTTGCCTTCCAGAATGGAAACGGCGGCGTTGGCTTCCGCGGTCCGGTTGCGGATCGGGAAGTTCATCTGGACGCCCACTTGCGCGGTGGGGAATGTCCCGCTTTTCAAAGCTTCAAGCGACCGGCCGTAGCCCCCGACAAAGATCGGCGGAACCGAGGTGCTCCCAAAGCTGATGGGAGGAGGCGGCGGCAATCCCGCCAGCGCGGAGAGTTCGTCGAGCTGTGTGATCAGCGGGATAAAGGCCGCGCTGAACGGATTGGATGTGGCGACGACCGGACGGCCCGCCAGGCCCTGTGCGCCGAGCGTGGCCTGGGCGTCGATCTGCGGTTTGGCCTGTTCGTGGCTCAGCTTCGCATCCAGCTTGTTGATCTCGATATTGATGGCGCTCTCGGCCAGCTCGGGGCGCATCGAAAGAGCTAGCTGGATGGCCTCATTGAGTGGCGGGGCCAGCGGCCGGGTATCGGGCAGTGTTTCGGGAAGGAGCGCCGCGCCCCAAAGCAAGTCCTCACGAGTCGCCAGGATCAGGGCTTTGAGCGAGTTCTCCGCGCGGGTGAGCGCATCCTGCGCGGTGAAGACGTTTTGCTGGTAAGTGGCAATCTGGGTTTGCGTCTGGATCACGTCCGCCGGGGCGAGCAGACCTTGATCCACCTGACGCCGGTTGCTTGCATCCTGCTGCTCGGCGAGGCGCACCGCTTCGATCTGAACCGCTAAGTTGCGGTAGGCGAAAGAAAGCTCCCAGTACGCTTGAATGGCCTGGGTGGTGATTTCGATGACCCGCTGGCGGAACTGTTCATCGGTGAGTTTCTGATTCTTGCGAGCGACTTGAACGCGGTAACGGTTGGCGTCGAACCGCATGCCGCGCCACAGGGGTTGAGTGAGATTCAGATTCAGCGATGTGGGGAACTGCGGGTTGAGAGTGGCGAATTCGTTGTCGGTGTATTGACGCGCGGAGGAGAAATCGAGCTTGTACGTGCCGCCGAGGAATGGCGAGAGGCCGTTGATCTCGGGGTCGGCATACAGTTCCTTTTGCGTGAGTTTTCCATCGGCCGAGCCGGCGAGCACGGAACTGGCCGGCGATACGGTCTTGGAGCGGTAGGCGTTCATGCCCAGATTGGGGTCGTAGTAGCCTTTGGCGCCTTTGATGTTGAGCGCGGCTTCCTTGCGGAGGATCTGGGAGACGGCGAGGTCGCGATTATTGGCCAGCGCGCGCTGGATGACTTCGGCAAGGCTGATGGATGTTTGGCCAAGGACGCCGACGCGAGCGGGAACTTCGAGCGGTTTGCGAGGTGGAAGGGCGGGGGACGCGGGTTCCTGAGCGTTTATGAGCGCACAAGCTAAAGCGTGTGCTACCAGCAAACGGCGCATCTAAGCGGCTTCCTTTATGTCGATTTCGGATTTGTTTGGTTTGAAGAAGCGGTCTTGCAGGTCTTCGAAGAGAGAGTAGAAGACGGGTACGGCGAGCAGCGTAAGCAAGAGGCAAAGCGACTGGCCGCCGACGACAAGAACGCCGATGGAGCGGTTAGTCGCCGCGCCCGTCCCATGCGAAATCACCAGCGGCAGCATGCCGGCGACCAGAGCGACCGTGGTCATCAGAATGGGGCGC
>PLFE01000152.1 GCA_003136675.1 Bryobacterales bacterium | reverse complement strand
GCCTCGTGGTCACTGCGGAGTCTCTACAGCTTCAGCACAACGGAATGTCCGTCTTATGGATGTTCGTCCACTGGGCCTCCAGGGATCGACGAGGCCGGTAGTTTATACGTGGTGGCTCAGACCGCCGGGGAGGTCTTCCGACTGGTGCCCCCGACATCACCAGGCGGCACATGGAATAAGACGGTCTTGGTCACTTTAGACGGGACAAACGGCGACAATCCGAACGGTGGTCTGCAAGTTAGCTCGCGCAACGTTGTGTATGGGACTACATCCGACGGCGGACTGTACGCGGGCGGGGTCCTCTTTTCCCTCACACCTCCGCAGCAAGGTGAGGTCGCGTGGGCCTACACTGTCCTTCACGAGTTTGGATCGAATAATAGCGATGGGACTGGTCCGTTGTGCGGGTTAACTCTGAGTCCTGCGGGCGTTCTTTATGGAACAACCGAAGGGGGAGATCCCACGACCGACCGCGGCACGGTATTTTCGTTCGATACAGCAAACAACGCTTATTCTGTTTTGCTTTATTTCAATGGAACTGACGGCTACGCGCCACAGACCCCTCCTATCCTGGGGCCGAACGGGGTTCTCTACGGCAATTCTATTCATGGAGGGTTCCAGATTCATACGCCGAAGAAAAGTTTTGGCACAATTTACCAGTTGACCCCACCCGCCCAAGCCGGCGGCGCCTGGACTGAGAACACGCTTTTCGAATTCGGGGGTGGCGCTGAAGGCGGCTACCCAGTCGGCAAACTCGCGATGAGTCCCAATGGGACTCTGTTCGGCGCAACGCAGGCCGGAGGGGCGAATGAGGAAGGTGTCGCGTTTGCCGTTGTTCCCTAGTTCTCTGGCTGGCCGTCTCAAGACCTCGATTAGTGCGACTTAAGTTCGGCATTCCCGCTAAGCTGAGCGTGGCCGCTGATGGCCGCCCCAATCTGAAAAAGCCGCGTAAGAGTCGTGCCGGTCGTTCCGACACCAGGGGACGTGATGTACGACATGATTTGGTTGCATGGTGCGCTCATCTGATTCGGGCTNNCGGGCTCGCTAGTCAAAACCAGCGCGACATGACGACTTTCTGCTCGGTATAGAACGACACCGCGTCCTTGCCGTGCGCGTGAATGTCCCCAAAGAAAGATTGCTTCCATCCGCTGAACGGGAAGAACGCCATGGGCGCCGCGACGGCCATATTCACGCCCACCATGCCGACTTCGATACGGGTAGCAAACTCGCGGGCCGACTTACCGTCGGAGGTGTAGATGGTCGTGGTGTTGCCGAAAGGTACGCTGTTCACCAGGTCAATCGCGGCGGTGAGGCTATCCACTCGAATCACGGAAAGTACGGGACCGAAGATCTCCTCGCGCGCAATGCTCATGGTGGGTTTGACCGCGTCGAAGACCGTGGGACCTAAGAAGAAGCCGGACCCATGCATTTGCTCGCGCCCATCGCAGACCAGCCGCGCGCCTTCGGCGACGCCCCGATCCACGTAACCGGCCACGCGATCGCGATGCTCCCTGGTCACCAGCGGCCCCATGCCGGTTGCGGCATCGGCGGGATCGCCCACGCGCAGTTTGGCGCATCTCGCGAGGAGCGCTTCCAGAATAGGTTCGCCTACCTCCCCCACCGCAACCAGAACGCTCCCAGCCAGGCAGCGCTCCCCGGCCGCGCCGAAAGCGGAGCTCATGATGGCATCCACGCTTTTTTCAATGTTGGCGTCGGGCATCACGACGAGGTGGTTTTTAGCGCCTCCGAGCGCCTGCACGCGTTTGCCTTCCGCGGCCGCGGTGGCATAGATGTACTTTGCGACAGGAGTGGAACCGACAAAGGAAATGGCGCGCACCAGCGGGTGTTTGAGCAGCGCGTCAACAACGTTCTTGCCGCCGTGGACCAGCGTGAGCACGCCTTCCGGAAGTCCCGCGTCGCTCAGTAACTCGGCGGCGCGCACAGGTGTCAAAGGCACCTTTTCAGACGGTTTAAGTATGAAGGTGTTGCCGCAGGCGATGGCGAAAGGATACATCCACATGGGGACCATGGCTGGGAAGTTGAAGGGAGTGATTCCCGCGCAGACGCCAATCGGTTGGCGGATGGTGTGGCAATCGATTCCACGAGATACATTCTCGAGCGAATCGCCCATCATCAGGCTCGGCATGCCGCAACACACTTCCACCATTTGGATGGCGCGCATCACTTCGGCTTTGGCGTCGTCCAGCGTCTTCCCATTTTCGGTGGAAAGCGTCCGAGCCAGTTCGGCGGAGTGCTTCTCAAGCAGCGCCTTGAAGCGGTAGAGAGGTTGGACGCGATCCACAACGGGTACTTCGCGCCAGGAGAGAAAAGCTTTGTGCGCCGCGATGGCCGCACGGTCCACATCGGCGGCGTTGGCGTACGCAATCTGGGCGATGGTTTCGCCCGTGGCGGGATTGGTGACCGGATGTAAATCCCGGTCCAGGCTTAGTGGGGCTTCGATGGTTGCCATGTAAGTCCATAGTAAACCGTGCCCGAAACGAGGAAGCCGACAAACCAGGCGCCGGTGTATAGAAAGTGGAGCTGGGGAACCACTAAGCCGATGAGAGCGAGCACGATTCCAGCGGCTAGCGCCACCAGAGCGCGGAGGTTAAATCCGTTCTGATACTCGTAGATTCCGCCGCGTCGATAAAGGTCGTCCACGTTCAGCTGGGCGTGGCGCACGAGAAAGTAATCGGCGATCATCACACCCGCGATGGGGCCGAGCAAGCCTGAGTAGCCACCCAGCCATCCGAAGATGTAAGCGCTGTAGTCTCCCATCAATTTCCACGGCATCATGAGGACGCCGACAACGCCGGTGATCAACCCCCCTGTGCGAAAAGAGATGAGGCGTGGATTCAGGTTCGAGAAGTCGTTCGAGGGAGAAACCACATTCGCAGCCACATTGGTATTCAGCGTTGCGATCAACAAAGCGATCAAGGCGACGAAGGCGATGAGGGGTTGATTGAATCGGCCAACCAATTGCACCGGATCCCAAATTGGCTCGCCGAACAAAACGACGGATGCGGAAGTAACGGCGACGCCTATGAACGAATAGAGCGTCATGGCTGTCGGCAGGCCAATCGCCTGCCCGACAATCTGCGCTTTCTGCGATTTGGCATAGCGGGTGAAGTCCGGGATGTTTAACGCCACGGTAGCCCAGAATCCGACCATTCCGGTGAGAGCGGGAACGAAGAATGCGAAGAAGGCCGACGCGGAGCGGAGTTGACTGGGCGCACGGAGAACCGGCCCCAGGCCGCCCGCTTTACTAGTCACCCACCAGAGCAGCAGCAGTCCCACCCCCAACATGAATGGTGCTGCAACGCCCTCCAGTAACTTGATGGTGTGGATGCCGCGATAGACCACAAACATGTTCAGCGCCCAGAACGCAAAGAAACAGATCCACTTGCCGAGAGAGAAGTGCGCCCAGGCGGGAGACAGGATCTGAAGCATGGAGTTGATGGCCTGGCCGCCAATCCAGGTTTGAATACCGAACCAGCCGCAGGCCACAAGAGCTCGCAGCACGGCCGGGACGTTGGCGCCACGCACGCCAAACGATGCCCGAACGAAGACAGGAAACGGAATACCGTAGCGCGCGCCGGCATCGGCATTCAGCAGCATGGGGATAAGCACAATCAGGTTTCCCAGCAAGATGGTGCCGATGGCCTGCCACCAGTTCATGCCGCCCGCAATCAGGCCCGAAGCAAGCATGTAAGTGGGAATGCAGACGCACATTCCGACCCATAAAGCCGCGTAGTTATAAGTGGTCCAATCTCGCTTATCCTTCGGGATGGGAGCGAGATCCCGATTGTAGAGGGAGGCGTCGTGCCGGGCCTGGACTAACTCCATGCGCCACCTCGCGCTTCGCGGCGTAAATACCTGCCGCGCCCGGCACGTCCCAGGAACTTGCCGTCATCGACGATCACTTCCCCCCGCGACAGGACCGTCTTTGCGTTGCCTCTGACTTTGAAACCCTCGAACATGGAATAGTCGACGCGCATGTGATGGGTGGCGGCGCTGATCAGATGATCGGCATTCGCGTCCCACAGGACAAGGTCGGCGTCACTGCCCACGGCAATCTCGCCCTTTTTCGGATAGAGGCCGAAAAGCCTGGCGGGCGTTGTGGAAACCAGCTCGACGAAACGGTTGAGAGAGATGCGGCCCTGATTCACGCCNNCCAAGTTGCTTCTGATCCTTGAAACAGAATGGGCAATGGTCGGTGGAGACGACCTGTAAGTGGTCCTGTTCCAGACCATGCCACAACCGATCCAGATGATGCTTTTCACGCAGCGGTGGAGTGAAGACATACTTAGCGCCTTCAAAATTGGGGCGCGCGAGTTCATCTACAGTCAGCAATAAGTACTGCGGGCATGTCTCAGCGAAGGCCGGAACGCCTCGGTCCCGTGCTTCGCGAATCTCATTCAAGGCGTCTTCGGATGAGAGATGGACGATGTAAATGGGCGCGCCGGAGATCTCGGCCATGGCGATAGCGCGGTGCACCGCTTCGGCCTCAGCTTTGGCCGGCCGCGTGAGGGCATGATAGACGGGGGCGCGCTTTCCTTCCGCCAGCGCTCTTTGGATCAAAACGTCAATGACGCCTCCGTTTTCGGCGTGCATACAGATCAATGCGCCATTCTTCGCGGTCTGCGAAAGGGCTTTGAAGATGGTGGCGTCATCCACCATGAGGACGCCGGGATAAGCCATGAAGAGCTTGAAGCTGGCCACGCCTTCGCCCACCATGCTATCCATATCCTCGAGCCCGGCTTCGCCGAGATCGGTGACGATCAAGTGGAGGCCGTAATCGATGGTGGCTTTGCCATCGGCCTTCTTCCACCAGGTATCGAGTGCGTCGCGCATGCGCGTGCCTTTGGGCTGAATGGCGAAATCGATCAAGGTGGTGGTGCCGCCGAAAGCCGCGGCGCGCGTTCCGGTTTCGAAGTCGTCACTCGAAGTAGTCCCTCCGAAAGGCATATCGAGATGGGTATGCACGTCGATGCCGCCGGGAATGACGTAGAGGCCGCGAGCGTCGAGAACGCGATCGGCGGACGACGGCGGTATTGCCGGAGCGATGTCGCGGATGCGTTCGTCTTCGATAAGAATATCGGCTGCGTAAGTCAGCTTCGATGTAACAAGGGATCCATTCTGGATGAGGGTTTTCATGCTGGAATTCGGGAGCTACGTTCGGCCCATGACTCGGAGTTCAATCCATTATCTACGCGCACCATGTCGATGCAGTTCTCGACGGGACAAACGAGCCAGCAAAGGTTGCACCCCACGCACTCCCCCTCGTCAACCCGTGGAATGCGAGAAGGTGGAACGGCGTGAGAAACTGCGGTGGCCGTGGGAGTCGAGACAATCGCGGAGCGGTCGCTCCCGGACACGTGGATACATTGGTGCGCTCCATCCCAGCATGCGGTGTAACAAAGCTGGCACCCAATGCACTTAGCGGGATTGATGCGCGCGACAATCTTATAGTTCAGGTCCAGGTGCTGCCAGTCGGTGACGCGTGGGAGAGAGCGACCGCGGAAGTCGTCGAGGGTTGGGAAACCCTTCGAGTCCATCCAGCTTGCGAGACCGTCGACCATGTCCTCGACGATGCGGTACCCGTAGTGCATCGGCGCAGTGCACGCCTGCAGGCAACCGGCGCCCATGAGAATGAATTCGGCAGCTTCGCGCCAGCCGGAGATACCGCCGATGGCCGAGATGGGCAGTTGCGATTGCGGGTCGGACGCAATCTGCTGCACCATATGAAGCGCGATGGGCTTGACGGCCGGCCCGCAGTAACCGCCATGCGCCGAGTGCCCATTGACATTGGGACGGGGGATCAGGGTATCGAGATCCACGCCGGTGATGGAGTTGATCGTGTTGATGGCGGACAGGCCATCCGCGCCGCCCTGGGTTGCGGCGCGGGCAGTCACCCTGATATCTGAGATATTCGGAGTTAGTTTCACGAGAACTGGAGTGCGCGCCGCTTCCTTCACCCATTCGGTGATCATGCGGGTATATTCGGGGACCTGTCCCACAGCGCTTCCCATGCCGCGTTCGCTCATGCCATGGGGGCAGCCAAAGTTCAATTCGAGTCCATCCGCGCCGGCGTCCTCGGCGCGCTTGACCATGCTGTGCCAGGCCTCGCGGGTCGATTCAACCATCAACGACGCGATTACGGCATGGTTTGGATAACGCTTCTTCACTTCGTAGATCTCGCGCAAATTCGTCTCAATGGGACGGTCACTAATGAGCTCGATGTTATTCAGGCCCATCATGCGGTTGCCGTTCCAATCCACCGAAGAGTACCGCGAAGAGACGTTGACGATGGGCTCCCCGATGGTCTTCCAGACCGCGCCGCCCCAACCTGCGTCGAAGGCGCGCATGATCTGTTCGCCGCAGTTGGTCGGCGGTCCGGAAGCGAGCCAGAATGGGTTGGGGCTGTGGATGCCGGCGAAGCTGGTGGTTAAGTCAGCCATTGGAGTATCCCCCGAGCGGCGCGTTTTCCGGCAGCCACCGCATCCACCACTTCGCGCCCGCCATTCACGCAATCGCCACCGGCGAAGAACTTCGGATTACCGGTCTGCCCGGATTCCGGATTCACCTTAACTAAACCGCCGTGCAACTGGAGACCGTCGATGGAACTCAGGAGGTCTACTAACCGGGATTGCCCTACCGCAAGAATTACAGTATCGCAAGCAATGAGCGGCACGTATTCGCATTCCACTGCTCCCACATGGTTGTGCCCGTGAAACGCGACGGGCCGCGCGTTCCACATGAATTTGACGCCCTCGCGTTTGGCATGCTCATACTCGAACGCAAAGGCGGACATGTCGCGTTCGGAGCGGCGATAGAGAATCGTTACATCACGGGCATCCAGATGCCGGGCGGCGATGGCGGCATCGATGGCGGTATTCCCGCCACCAATGACGACGACGCGATCGCCAATATTGACCGGCCTTCGGTTCTTATAATCGGCAATGAATTGCAGAGCTGTCTGGATGCCCCCGAGGTGCTCACCCGGAATGCCGAGAGGCTGCGTTCCGCCCAGGCCGATGCCGAGGAATATGGCGTCATGGTCACGCAATAAGTCATCCAGCAGGATATCTTTTCCGATCTCGATGCCGGTGAGGAACTCAACTCCCGCCGCCCGAATCAGTTCGACTTCGCGACCGCTTTCTTCCGGAGCGAGCTTATACTGCGCAACGCCGTAAGTGTTGAGCCCACCAGCGAGCGGGCGCTGATCGAAAATGATGGCCCTCGCTCCCTGCGCTCTCAGCTCGGCGGAACAGGCGAGGGACGCGGGCCCCGCGCCGATGCAGGCCACTTTCCATGGGAGAGCTACCGCGGCTTGTGGAAGCGCACCACCGACATCGTAGAAAAACTCCATGGCATGGCGTTGCAACTTGCCGATAGCAATGGGGCGTTGATGCAGGTTATGCATCACGCAGGCCCCTTCACAGAGAACGTCCACCGGGCAAACGCGGGAGCAACTCAACCCAAGAACGTTGGCATCGAGAATAGCTTTAGCGGAGCCCATGACGTTGCCGCTGGCAATTTTTTTGATAAACCGGGGAACGTCGATGTGCGTCGGGCAAGCCGACGCGCAAGGAGCGTCGAAACAGAACAGACAGCGATCGGCCTCGGCGAGGGCGGCCTGAGGGGAAAGCGGCGCATATTGGGAGGTCATCGAACGTTCCTAGCCGTGACCGATCCAGCCGTGGCGGGCTCCATAATTGACGCGAAGCTCAAGGCCAGTTGGCGAATGAAGTCATCGACATCCGACTTACTAATGTTCAGCGGAGGAGAGATACGCAAGACGTTTCCATAAAGGCCGCCGCGGCCCAGCAAGATGCCATTTTCGCGAGCCGCTTCCATAAGGCGCAAGGTATCCTGAGTAGCTGGGGTTTTTGATTCGCGATCCTGCACTAACTCGACGGCCTGCATAAGTCCCATGCCGCGGACTTCTCCGATGAGTGGCTGCTTCGCTTGAAGATCTTCCAGACTTGCCCGTAGGTAGGCGCCGGTTTCAGCGGCATTCACGGTCAGGTTCTCTTGTTCGATAAAATCGAGCACGGCTTTGGCAGCAGTGGTCGCGATGGGGTTGCCTCCGAAGGTGGAGATGGTTGCGCCTTTCATAGCAGCGGCAATCTCCGGGGTAGCCATGGTAATTCCGATGGGGAATCCGTTGCCGAGGCCCTTGGCGCTCGTCATGATGTCCGGAGTTACCCCCCATTGCTCGATACCAAACCACTTGTTCCCGGTGCGTCCCCACGCAGTCTGGACTTCATCGCTGATGAAGAGGCCACCATTCTTGCGAACGATCTCCGCGACGATCCCGAAGTATTCCCTGGGCGGTGTGATGAAGCCGCCGACACCCTGAATGGGCTCGGCGATGACACCGGCAACGCGGCCCGAAGTCGTGGTCTTAATCAGCTCTTCCATGTCCCGCGCACAGCGGATGTCGCAGCTTGGGTAGGTGAGTCCGAAGGGGCAGCGGTAACAATACGCGTTGTGCGCGTATACGATCCCCGCTTGCAGCGGGGGCCCCAGGCGCCATGCGGAATTCGCAGTGAGCGACATGGCAAGCGATGACCGGCCATGATAGGAATGGCGTAGCGCAATGATCTCGGACGATCCGGTGTAGAGGCGGGCAGTTAGAATCGCAACCTCGTTCGCTTCGGTCCCGCTGTTGGTGAAGAACGACTTCGTCAAGCCGCCGGGAGCGAGACCTGCAACTTTCTTAGCGAGAGCCGCTTGCGGTTCGGTCGCGAAAACCGTGGAGACGTGCTGTAACTTGTCCACCTGTTCGTGAACCTTCGCATTCACCTGGTCATTGCAGTGGCCGACGCTCACGGTAAGTATGCCGCCGAAGAAATCGAGATATTTGTTTCCGTCGGCATCCCAGACGAACTGATCCTTGGCGCGCTGCAGTACCAGCGGTTCTTTGAAGTAGTGAAAGACAGACGGGAATAAGTGATCTTGATTCGCGAGAATGATTTCTTCTTTAGTCATTGCGGTCAGGCCTTGGTGAGAGCTTCGTAAGTATCCGGGCGGCGGTCGCGGAAGAACTGCCAGGTATTGCGCACTTCCGCGATCTTATCCAAGTCTAGATCGGCGGTGAGTATTTCGTCCTTGTCGCGGCACGCCTGTGCGATGATCTGACCGCGCGGATCGCAGAAGTAGCTGCTCCCGTAGAATTCGCCAATGTTCCAGGGCGCCTCCGTGCCAACGCGGTTGATTGCGCCGATAAAATATCCATTCGCCACGGCATGGGCCGGCTGTTCAAGCTTCCAGAGGTATTCGCTCAGGCCGGCGACGGTGGCGGACGGATTGAAGACGATCTCAGCGCCATTCAAACCGAGGGCCCGCGCGCCCTCCGGAAAGTGGCGGTCGTAGCAGATGTATACACCGATTTTGGCGAAGCCGAGATCGAAGACTGGATAACCGAGATTGCCGGGGCGGAAATAGAACTTCTCCCAAAATCCGGGAGCCACGTGGGGAATGTGGTTCTTGCGATATTTGCCGAGAAAAGTTCCAGTGCGGTCGATGACGGCAGCTGTGTTGTAGTAGATGCCGGCCTGTTCGACTTCATATACGGGGACCACAAGCGCGATCCTGAGTTTGCGTGCGAGGTCTTGCATGAGGCGCGTGGTGGGTCCATCCGGCACAGGTTCGGTGAAGTTGTACCAGCGTGTTTGCTGCTCCGCGCAGAAGTATGGCCCGTAGAAAATCTCTTGCAGGCAGACGATCTCCGCTCCATCGCTGGCAGCCTTTTCAATGTAAACGACGTGCTTGTCGATCATGGCCTGCTTGACCTGTTCGAGCGGGCGATCCGGCGAAACTGCGTTGGTTGCCTGGATGAGAGAGCAGCGTACGATGCGCGGCATTTTTCCTTTCACGAAAGCGACAACAAGATTCACGTATTATGCGCCGAATTGATGGAAGGATGCAAACTGCGCTGCCTCGCCATTTCAGAATGATGCGCCCCGCAACGCATTCCTTATTTTCTGCCGCAGGGACGAGAGCGGTAGGTTTTCGTGGCGAAGCACAAGGGCTTCAAAACGAAAAAGCCCCCGGAAGGGGGGCTTTCGTCCAAATCTGTGAAGCAGAAAGGGGTGTTGTTATTACACTTCGCTTAAAGATCATGTGGCTCGGCTACAAGATTGAGATCGCCTTCCGCCGGAAACGGTAGAGGGCAATCTTAGGGATTGAAATGTAACCCGCATTTCAATCCCTTTAAGCATTGTAGCCCTTTCTGGGTGCTGAATCGCTTCCTCCAGCCTTTCTTCATTCGGGCAGTGAAGTGGATTATTGGCGAAAGGTGTGACGTTTCCAGGTTGCGTAATAATTCTCAGTACATTGTTAATGTTGAGTGTCACATTTCCATCCTGTCTCAGGAGAAGCAGGCAGGTTGATGGCTGAGCCAGCAAAACCTCAAATTCTTCTGGCGGAAGAGGCGATCGCGCGCTGCAGGACGCTGGCCGGGTTCTCGGAGAACTCCACCGGGCTCACGCGAACGTTTCTCTCTCCGCCCATGCACGCTTGCCACCAGGCGATCTCCAAATGGATGCAGTCGTTGGAAATGCTCGTCGAGACCGACGCGATCGGGAACCTTCGCGGGGTGTACCCAGGGCTGAGTGAGCGGCGTTTGATCATTGGGTCGCACATCGATACGGTTCCAAATGCCGGGGCGTTCGATGGGGCGCTCGGCGTGATGATCGGACTGGCGCTGGTGGACGGGCTGGCGCGACAGCGGCTGCCTTTTGAGATTGAGGTGATCGCGTTTTCCGAGGAAGAGGGAGTCCGGTTTGCCAAGCCTTTCTTGGGCAGCCTCGCGCTGGTGGGCGGACTGAATCTTGAAGGGGCGATGGCTCAGGCGGTTCGGGATTTCGGGCTTGATCCCGAGCGCATCGACGAGGCGAAGCTCGATGCCAGCCGCGTGATCGGATACGTCGAGTTCCATATCGAGCAGGGGCCCGTGCTGGAGGAAGTGGATCTTCCGCTGGCGGTGGTGGCGGCCATTGCTGGACAGAGCCGTTTCGCGGTGACTTTTACCGGGGCCGCGAACCACGCGGGTACCACGCCTATGCGGATGAGGCGCGATGCGCTTGCGGCCGCGGCGGAGTGGGTGCTCGCCGTGGAGCGCACGGCCCTGGTGACGGAAGGATTGGTCGCCACGGTGGGGAGCATCGAGGCGCTTCCAAATGCCGGGAACGTGATTGCGGGCGAGGCTCGTGTGGGTCTGGATGTGCGGCATCAGGCCGATGAGGTACGGCTGACAGCGGTGAAGCAGCTTCTGGATGAGGCGGCGGAGATTGGGCTTCGTCGTGGCGTGGGTGTGGCCTGGAGCGAACGATTGAATCAGGCCACCGTCCAAATGGATGCCGACTTGATTGCGCTGGCGGAACGCGCGGTTCCGTTCAAAATGGTGAGCGGCGCAGGGCATGACGCGATGATTCTGGCGGCTGTGGTTCCGTCGGTGATGTTGTTCGTGCGGAGTCCGGGCGGGGTGAGCCATCATCCGGACGAGACGGTTCGCGCGGAGGATGTGGCTGCGGCAATTGGGGCGGGGCTCTCACTGCTTCAGGACTTAGCGAAACGCTATAACTGAGTGATGTCCCCTTTCCATGGACTCGGCCACACCCGCAGCGCTCTCGCGCGGGATCATCTGCTCCAGACACCCGACACGTTCATTCGCGCTCCTTTGCCTGGCATGCGGAAGGCAACCGCGATCGTCCACGCGGGGCCCGCGATGGGCGCGGGCTTTGTGGAATACACCGCGGAGATGGAGCCTGGCGGCGAATTGGGTCCTTCGGTGGGGCAGCGGTTTGTCTATGTTCTCGAGGGCGGAGTCGAGGGATTGAAGGCTGCCGGGTACGGTTACTTTCCGGAGCCGCATCCGATTGTTGCGGCAACGGCCACTCGTTTACTGGTGATCGAGAAAGCAGGCGAAGGCCCCTGCCCTGCCCTCACGGCGAACGTTGAAGACGTTGCCGCGCAGCCACTCGCGGGCGATCCGGATGTGCAGGTCCGGGTGCTCCTCTCCGATGATTTGAATATCAATTTCGCCGTCAACCTGATGACCTTTCAACCGGGCGCATCGCTGAGCCTGGTGGAGATGCACGTGATGGAGCATGGGCTGCTGATGCTCGAAGGCGGCGGCATCTATCGATTGAGCGATCGCTGGTATCCGGTTTCGGCGGGAGATTTTATCTGGATGGCGCCATTCTGTCCGCAATGGTTTGCGGCGGTGGGGAAGACGGCGGCGCAGTATATTATCTACAAAGATTGGAACCGGCATCCGGGCGCATGAAACAGGCACTTGCGATTGAACTGGAGAAGTTGGCCTCGTTCTCCGATTCGGAGGCTCCAGCCGTAACCAGAGTTGTGTTCAGCGATGCCGACCTGCGGGCGCGCGCCTGGCTGAAGGGCTTATTCCGCGAAGCCGGCTTAGAAGTGCGCGAGGACGCCGTAGGGAACACATTCGCGCGCTGGGTTGGTTCGGGAGAGGGCGTTGTGGGAACCGGCTCGCACATTGACGCGATTCCAAATTCCGGGCGATTCGACGGTACTGTCGGGGTGCTGGGCGGACTCGAAGCGATTCGCTCACTGCGGCGCGCCGCGTTTCAACCGAGGCGCTCCATCGAACTCCTGATGTTCACCTCGGAGGAACCGACGCGATTTGGAATCGGCTGTCTGGGGAGCCGTCTGCTTTCCGGGAGTCTCGATCCGAGCCGGGCCGACGCGCTCCAAGACTCCGATGGTGCAACGCTGGCGTCGGTTCGGGCGGCGGCGGGTTTCAGCGGGCCTCTCAACAGTGTTCAACTGGCAGCGGGCTATTACAGCGCTTTTCTCGAACTGCATATTGAACAAGGACCTCTTCTGGAGAAAGCGTCGAACCCGATTGGCATCGTCGAGAACATTGCCGCTCCGGCCAGTCTGCGTATTTCGATCGCCGGGCAGGGTGGCCACGCCGGCGCCGTTCTGATGCCGCAGCGTCATGACGCGTTTCTGGGCGCTTGTGAAATCGCGCTCGGCGTGGAGCGTGCCGCGGTCGGCACCGGTGCAATTGATACGGTTGCCACAACGGGAGTTTGCCGCGTATTCCCTGGGGCGGTGAACAGCATTCCCAGCGCCGTGACGATGGAAATTGACGTGCGCGATATCGAGCCCGACCGCCGAGACAAGGTGCTGCGGGCGATTGAGGAGTGCTGCGCGCTGGCGGCTGCGAGGCGCGGATTAGCGGTGGAAGCGACCGTGCTGAATGCCGATCCACCGGCCGCTTGCGATCCGCGGGTGATGGGAGCTTTGGAGCACGCTTGCGTTTCGCTTGACCTGGGATACCAGCGGATGATTAGCCGGGCTTATCATGATTCGCTATTTATGGCGCGCATCGCGCCCTCGGCAATGGTGTTCATTCCATGCAAAGGCGGCGTAAGCCACAGGCCCGATGAATTTTCGTCGATAGAGGACATTGCGAACGGCGTGGAAGTGCTGGCGGGCGCGTTGGCGGAACTGGCTGGCTAGTGTCCCGTCTTAGATAATTATTGACATATAGACGGNNGGCGCTTCGCTGCCGGTTGCTCCTCATGGCTCACGAGGGGATTTCAAACCAGGCCATCGCCGATCGGTTGAGTGTTTCGCGCCCCACCGTTATTGCGCTTCGCAATGCCTTTGCTCAAAACGGGCTATCCAGCGTCACCGGGGTTCGAAAGCGCAGCCGAGCGGGACGGGTATTGACCCCTGAACTGGAACAGAAAATTCTCGACACTACGTTAAAGACCCGGCCCGGCGACGGCAGCACTCAATGGAGTGTTCGCATGATGGCCGGCCATCTCCGGGTTTCCCGTACCATCGTGCACCGGGTTTGGCAGCGTCACGATGTGCAGCCGCGCCGTGTGGAGAGGTTCAAACTCTCCAACGATCCGCGGTTTGAGGAGAAGGTGCGGGACATCGTGGGTCTGTACCTGAACCCGCCCGAGAGGGCGCTGGTACTGTGCGTGGACGAGAAGAGTCAGATTCAGGCCCTTGATCGAACCGCGCCGATCCTCCCCCGGCGGCCCGGTTTGCCGGAACGTCAGACTCACGACGATAAGCGGCACGGC
>PLFE01000106.1 GCA_003136675.1 Bryobacterales bacterium | reverse complement strand
GCGCCGGTGTCGGCGCGATAGGCCGCGACCGCGCCCGTGGCATTGCCTTGCACGACCAGATTGCCGGCCGTCGTGAGCAAGCCGCCGTTCCAGGGACCCGCGTGTGCGACGCGCCAGCGTTCCTTGCCGGCTACCGGATCCCAGGCGACCAGATAGCCTTTGACGCCCTGCGTGTTGGTCGTTGCGACGCCGAGATTCCAGCCGAGTGTGGCAGGTTTGAAATCCTTGACGTTCGTGTAACCCATGCCGATCTCCTGCGCCGGGATGTACACGAGTCCCGTGGCCGGATTGAAGGCCATCGGCTGCCAGTTGTGCGCGCCCAGGGCGCCCGGCAGCAACTGCACGGGCTTGCCGGTCTGGTCGTAACGGCTGTCGGGATGTTCGATCGGCCGGCCCGTCTTGGGATCGACGCCGCTCGCCCAAGTCACGGGCGTGAATGCATTCGCCGAGATCAATTGCCCGGTCTTGCGGTCGAGCACGNNACGTACAAGAAGCCGTTCTTGTTGGCCTGCATGAGCACCTGGCGTGGCTGGCCCGCGATGACCAAGTCGGCGAGGATCAGCTGCTGAACCGCGTCGTAGTCCCACTCTTCACCGGGCGTCGCTTGGTAATGCCAGACGTAGGCGCCGGTATCGGCATTCACGGCGACGATCGACGACAGAAAAAGATTGTCGCCGCGCCCGGCACTGCGATACGCCTGGTTCCATTCGGAGCCGTTGCCGACACCGAAGTAGACGAGATTCAACTTTGGGTCGTAGCTGATCGCGTCCCAGACGGTTCCACCGCCCCCAATCTTCCACCATTCGCCGAACCAGGTCTTGGCTGCCATCGCCATCGCGGGAGTCTCGAAACCGAGCGCCGGGTTGCCGGGCACCGTATAAAAGCGCCAGGCGAGCGCGCCGGTCGCGGCATCGTAGGCGGACAGATAGCCGCGGACGCCGAATTCATTGCCGCTGTTGCCGATCAGGACGCGGCCCTTGACCACGCGCGGTGCCATCGTAATCGTGTAGGGTTTCGTGGGATCCACCGTCATGACGGTCCAGACAGGCTTCCCGGTCGCCGCGTCGAGCGCGATCAAGCGACCATCGAAGGTTCCCAGATAGAGTTTGCCCTGCCACGCGGCGACGCCGCGATTGACCACGTCGCAGCAGCCGCGCACCGCGAGCGCGCGCGGCACCTTGGGATCGTAGGACCATAGCGGCCGGCCGGATTTGGCATCGAATGCGCGGACCATGCTCCACGCGGTCGACACATAGAGAACGCCGTCGATCACCAGCGGCGTCGCCTCCTGGCCGCGCTTGGTATCGAAGTCCGCGAACCAGGCGAGCCCCAGCTGCGCGGCGTTCGACGCGTCGATTTGGGTGAGCGGACTGAAGCGCTGCTCGCTGTAGGTGCGTCCGTAGCTCATCCAGTTGGCGCCCTCTGCATCGGCGGCCTCGAGGCGCGGAGCATCGACACTTGCGGGGGGTGGCGTCGCTGCCTCTGTCCGTAGCGCCGTGTTGCAAGCCCAGCACGCGAGGAGAAGCACTGCAGTGGCCCGCAGACTGAAGATCGCAGTGCGCATTCGCTGGTCCAGGAAAGGCCTCCTTGAGCCTATGCTCCTGGATCAAGCCTCGGAAGAAACAATGCCGGAGATGGAAGGTTCGGATAAAGCCGAATTCTCGTCTGTGCGCTAGCGTACAGAGTGTCTACACTCGGCCGCCCTCACTGGCCTGAGTTGGTAAGCAGATCCTGGGAATCGCAACTATCCTGTCCGCAGCACCGTAGAGAGACCCGAAGGCGGTGCCGCTGGCCCCACACATTTTGCCGGTTGCCATCCACCTCGGACGCGCGGCGCCGCACAGAGCGGGTAGCATTCGCCGTGCAAACATTACAACCTGTAATCCGCAGGAGGGAGGAAAAGAAAGCCATCAAACCATGGGGAATTCCGAAGAGTTTGCTGAAGTAACATCCCCTTGGCTCAGCGATGAAATCGAAACGCGGTCAGCTGCGAATATCGATCGTGGCGGGCATATCTGCCTGACGATTGCATCACCACGATGATTGGCATGGGGTGGGATCAGAGCACCTAGAGCGGCTCCATGCTAAGTCGCCACGTTCGCGGGTAACAGTCGGCTATATTCACATTTTACAACTGCATAGCACTCGCAGGTTCGCTTTTCCAGCCCGCGGCGATTGAGCACCTTGATGTGCCCGCGGGCGTATTGAATCAACCCGGCGTGTTGCAGTTTCATCGCGGCTTCGGTGACCCCCTCGCGGCGGACACCCAACATGTTGGCAATCAATTCCTGCGTCATGACTAGCTCATCGCCCTTCAAACGATCGAGGCTGAGTAACAGCCAACGACATAGTTGCTGGTCGAGACTGTGGTGGCGGTTGCACACCGCCGTCTGTGCCATTTGGGTTATTAACGCTTGGGTAAAGCGGAGGAGCAGGTGCATCACTGGCCCCGCGCCCGCGAATTCTTCTTCTACAAATGATGCTCTCAGCCGGTACCCACGCCCTGCGCTTTGTACAACGGCCCGACTTGGCGTCGATTTACCACCCATAAACACGGCTATGCCGATCATACCCTCGTGACCAACAACAGCAATTTCAGCAGAGGCTCCGCTATTCAGCACGTAGAGCAATGACACAATGGCCGTGGTGGGAAAATAGACGTACGTAATTGTACTCCCAGATTCATACAGGACTTGGCCGAGACGCAAATCGACTGGCTCGAGCATGCTTGCCCACCGCTCTCTGAGCAATAACGGCAATACGGCGAGAAGCGAGTTATCCCCAGTCTTGTGGTTGTGGGTGGGAGACGTATCCATTCAAATATGGCCGACTCGCCCATGCTGACAATAGTGGCTAAGTCTAACTGTCGATTGCAGATGTATCTGTGCGGTGACGTACAGAGTCACTCGAGGCGGTAGGTTACGTTGAGGTAGTGCTGCAGTTGCGTAAGCGGTTTGCACCCCGTGGTTACCTATCGTCTTGATAATCCTGCGATTGGGAAGCATCGGTTCCCCGGAATCAACGATCACATCACCTTCCGGCCAACTCAGGGCTCAATTCGTTTCGGAGCAGGGTTTTTTGGAGTGAGTTTGCTGCAATCGAATTGTCTGCTTAGTTAGGCAACGGCACTTCAGTACGAGTCAACGACCCAATGTTTTGACGGTAGACCTCAGGAGACTTCAGCATGCCGCATTTTCGAGGGACTCATGGCGCTTTTGGTGGCCCCGGCGATGACCCTACTTGGACAGGCGCTGCTAAGGATGGCGTCGGAACGGCCTTTTCATTTGGAGGCCGAGTCTGGTTCACGATCGGACGCGGCATTCTGACGGAGGTCTACTACCCCACGATCGACCGGCCGCAGCTGCGAGACCTGGAGTTTCTCTTCTCCGGCGAGAACGGTTTGTTTCTGGAGGAGAAGCGCGACCTTGCTTACACGATTGAACGAATCGGGTCGTCGCAGGGCTATCGATTGGCTGCCCATGATCCCAAGGGACGTTTCTCAGTGGTCAAGGAAGTGATTGCCGAGCCGAACCGTCCTTGCGTGTTGATCCATACCACGATCGACGGGGACGCTGGGTTTCTGAAGACGCTGAAGACCTATTTGTTGTGCAGCCCCCATTTGGAAGTCGGGGGTCGTGGAAACAACGCTTATGTCGTTGAGGTGTCGGGCCGCAAGATGCTGGTTGCGGAGAAACAAGACCGCTGGCTGGCTGTGGGTGCTTCGTGTGGGTTTTTGCGCCTCTCGTGCGGCTTTGTGGGATCGAGCGACGGCTACAGCGATGTCAAAAAGAACGGCAGGATGGCCTATGAGTTCGACGAGGCCAAGGCGGGCAATGTCGCGCTCACCGCCGAACTGGATCTTGGAAAGACCCAGGAATTTACTGTCGGCGTTGCCTTTGGCGAGAGCCTCCCGAGCACGATATCAAGTTTGTTCCAAAGCTTGGGCGTGTCCTACCCCGAACAGCGCAAGGCGTTTCTCAATCAATGGGACGCGGCTGCGAACGGAAGGCAATACCTGAAGCGAGCCAGCGAGGACGGAGGACATCTCTACGACGCAAGTTACAACATTCTGCTGACTCATGAAGACAAGCTTTATCAGGGTGCGTTTGTGGCATCGTTAACGATCCCGTGGGGAGAAGCGCGTGACGACCAATCGGGCAAGGGTGGCTATCACCTGGTATGGACGCGCGACATGGTGGAGAGCGCGATGGGCTTGCTAGCCGCAGGCGAACGCACCGGGCCCACCCGGGCGTTGATTTATCTTGCCGCCCGCCAGAGAGAGAATGGGAGCTTTCCTCAGAATTTTTGGGTGAATGGCGAAGCCTTTTGGGATGGGATGCAACTGGACGAGGTGGCATTTCCCATCCTGCTCGCTTGGCGGCTGCATAAGGAGCAGCTGCTAGGCGAATTCAACCCTCGCGTCTTGGCAGATCGGGCTGCCGCGTATCTCCTACATAGCGGCCCTGTCACAGGCGAGGAGCGGTGGGAGGAGGGGAGCGGGTATTCTCCGTCAACGCTCGCCGCGATCATCGCCGCCATGATCTGCGCGGCCTCGTTCGCAAGGGCCGACGCGGATGAGGCGATAGCCGTGTTGTTGGAAAGCTATGCCGATTTCCTGAGGTCGCACCTGGAGGACTGGACCGTCACGACCAAGGGATCGCTCCTGGCCGGGACTCCCCGACACTTTGTGCGCTTGAACCCCATGCCACCGGGGGAAGCCACCGACCCTGGTGCCGTGGATCATAGCGAACTGTTTCTCACGAGTCAGCCGCCCGACCAGCCACGGTCGTATCCGGCACTCAACGTCGTCGATGCGGGATTTCTGCAACTGGTGCGATATGGGATTCTACCCGCGGGGGATCCTTTGATCGTCGACAGCCTCCGGGTGGTCGATTCGGTGCTGAAGACGACGACTACCTCCGGCGCCTGCTGGCGGCGGTACAACCACGATGGATACGGCCAAAAACCGGACGGAGGTCCTTATACCGGATGGGGCCAGGGGCGACCGTGGCCGCTGCTCACCGGTGAGCGCGGTCATTACGAACTCGCGGCCGGAAGAGATTGCGGCCCATTTGTGAAAACGATGGAGGGATTTGCAAGCCCTACCGGTTTGCTGCCCGAACAGATCTGGGATGCGCCGGATATTCCGGAGGCGAGACTACGCCGCGGGGGTCCCACCGGTTCGGCGAATCCCCTCCTGTGGGCGCATTCAGAATACGTGCGTCTGCTGCGCTCGCGTCAGGACGGAAGGGTGTTCGACAGCATTCCGGAGGTTATGAATCGCTATCGGCACGGCCAACCCACCTCCCGTATCGAGTACTGGCAGACGAAGCACCCCGTCCGCCAGACGCGCAAGAATCATACGATCCGGATCCTCGGTGCGGAAGCGTTCCGGCTTCGCTGGAGTACCGACGTTTGGAAGACCTGGAAGGATAGCGATTCACGTCCCACCGGAATCGGCGGCGCGTACTTCGATGTCTCTGCTGAGGATGCCAAGTCACAGATTGACTTCACCTTCTTCTGGACGGACCGTCACCAATGGGAAGGTCAGAACCACCATATCGACGTCGTCGCCACAGGCCAGACGGAAACGCTGTGACCGATAGCACACCGGTCCCGGTTAAGGGCTTTGTCTACTATGCCGTCGGCGTCGCGGCCCTGGGCGGCCTCTTGTTCGGCTACGACACCGGCGTGATCTCAGGCGCGATTCTGTTCATCAAGGCACAGTTCTCGCTTTCTTCCACCATGGAAGAGATCGTCGTCAGTTCCGTCCTGGTGGGAGCGGTGGTCGGCGCCACGCTGGGGGGAGCGTTGACGGATCGGTTCGGGAGGCGTGGCCTGATCCTCTTGGCGGCAGTCATCTTTCTCGGCGGTTCCATCGGAACCGCGCTGGCACCAGCGGTCTCCTGGCTCATCGCCTTCCGGGTGGTGAGCGGACTTGCCATCGGGATTGCGTCCTTCCTATCGCCGATGTACATCGCCGAAGTCGTTCCGGCGAGGGTGCGTGGAGCGTTAGTAGCGGTGAATATGCTGGCGATCACGACTGGCATCGTCACCGCGTATCTGACGGACTATGCACTGGCCGGAATCCAGGGTTGGCGCTACATGTTCGCCCTGGGTGCGGTACCCGCAGTCGGGTTGCTGATTGGCATGTGGAGCCTTCCCGACAGCCCCCGCTGGTTGATCAAAAGGTCGAGAATCCCTGAAGCCAAAAAAGTGCTGGATCGGCTGCGCATGCCTAAGGAGGTGGACCCGGAGGTTCGCGATATCCAGCAGAGCATGACCCAGCAGACAGGCGACTGGAAGACGGAACTGCTCCGGCCCTCAATCAAAATGCCCCTCATCATTGGCATCGGGCTGGCGGCCTTTCAACAACTATCGGGGATCAACACAGTCATCTACTACGCGCCCACCATCTTCAAGTTCGCCGGCTTCCAGAGCGCCAGCGCTTCCATCCTCGGCGCGGTGGGTCTGGGAGTTGTCATGCTGTGCATGCACGTGGTGGCGATTTTTCTGTTGGATCGCGTGGGAAGGCGGCCCTTGTTGCTGGTGGGCGTTGCGGGCCAGATCGTCGGTCTTCTGATTCTGGCTGCCGCCTTCCAGTTCAAGCAGCTTGCTGGCATCGTTGGCGATGTCGCTGTCGGCGGCCTGGTTGTTTATGTGGCCTGCTTCGCCTTCGGTCTCGGTCCTGTCTTCTGGCTGATCATCTCCGAAATCTATCCCTTGGCCGTTCGCGGTGCCGCGATGAGTGCGGCGACCGTCGCCAACTGGGCGATGAACCTCGTGGTTGCCGTAAGCTTTCTCACGCTCGTTGAGGTTCTCGGTCACGCCTTCACATTCTTGGCGTACGGCGTCCTGACCGTTGTCGCCTGGTTCTTCATCTATAAGTTGGTGCCGGAGACGAAGGGCAAATCCCTTGAGCAGATCGAAGAACATTGGCGCAAGGGAAAGCCGCAACAGGCCAACTCCTAGCCTCGCTCGACGAGCATACAGCATACCGTTGGGCAAACTCGGTACGGGCGGCGGAGGCTGAACGACAATAGGCGTCGCGATTGTTGATAGCGCCGCTTTGTTTAGTACGTCAGCGAACGGACCACCCTCAACCGCGCATGCTTCAATGAGGGACTACACGAGGAGATGACCATGTATTGGGGCGGCGGACTGCTTGGAACGATTCTGGTAATACTATTGATCGTCTGGTTGGTGCGTCGAATGTGAGCGCAGAAGGCTCCATGATTCCAGCATGGGCGGAATGGTCAAGCAAGTGACGACTGCAATACTGTAAGCTAGGGTCGATGTGTGGCTTGATCGGCGCAAATTGCACGACAGGCGACTTTAGCGATCTATGTCGTTCCAGAAACGGGTCAGGCATTGGAGTCGGCCAGCGCGCCGGTTGCTGACACGAAAAACGGGTTTAGCTCCTGTTGCGCATTGAGCATTGAGTAGCAGCAGCGGCCTGTGATCAACGATTCGTCCGTCATTCTTGTCAGTATGCTCAATGGCATCCGTGTCCGGCCGCCGTACCGACCATCCAAGTCATATCACTGTGTCGCAGCGCCGGACGCGGGCTTGGCGTCGTCCGCGGCCGTCTGCGCGTCACTTGCCTTCTGATTGGCGGCAGTCAGAGCGTCGTTGGCCTTGTTGGTGCAAGCGGTGAAGTCAGCGACTGGCTTTTCCTTGCAGCGCGCAATTGCTACGTCATGTTCTGAGGTGGCCTCGGCGTTCGCAACTTGCAGATTCGCCGCGGCATTGCGTTTGTCCGAGCTGGTCTCGGTCTTGGTGAGATCGCCCTGGGCTGCGCTAACGGCAGATGCTCCAGTGGCCTCTGTTTGCGCAACGTTCGCTTCCGCCTGCGTGGCCGGTCCCTGGGAACAGCCGGTAACGCTCACACCCCATGCCGCGGTCATTACAATAGCGTAATAGCTAAGGGGCTTCATCATTAATCTCCTCGACTGCGGACGGTCATTCAGGACTTTGACTATCCGTTGCCTGTGTCGCGCCCTCTGTGCGCTGGAGCACTTAAAGGTGGTTTTCTTCTTAACGCCGGCTTCTTACCAATAGTGCGATCGGCACTCGCGTGATTCGCCTCGTCCGCTCGATCGTGTCGGATCATTTTCATGTGGTCAATATTGACCAGAGCCGAGGTCAGCCGCTTGTTAGGGTGGATCGTGCGCCACTGGCGTGCTCGATCTACGCAGAGAAGGAACGCCTGTGGCCGCCGTGCCAGTTTCGAAGCCAACAAACCAGCGCGCCACCGTTGCCAGTCGCATCGACCGTCTGCCGATCGGGCGGTTCTACAAGGAGTTGATGTGGCTACTCGCGTTCGTTTTCTTCTTCGAACTGGGTGATCTCGATAACTTCGGTCTGATTGCGCCGGAACTGCGCAAGCAATGGCATTTGGGCATTGCGGCGGTCGGCCTGATCACCTCGGCGGCGTTCCTCGGGATGTTCGTGGGTGCGCTCGCCGGCGGATGGTTCTCCGATAAACTGGGGCGAAAAAAAGCGTTCTTGTGGACTACCGTCTGGTTTTCGGCGTCTTCCGTGCTAACCGCGTTTGCCTGGGATGAGCCCACCCTGCTAGTGACGAGATTCCTGACCGGCGTTGGGCTCTCGTCGATGACCGTCGTCGCGATTACGTATATCAGTGAGATGTTCCCCGCCAGCAAACGCGGCACCTATCAAGGATGGATCATGATGATTGCGTTGTTCGGCATACCGGCGTCGGCTCTGGTGGCGCGACTGTGCGTCGATCTCGGCACTTTCGGTTGGCGGTTGGTGTTCGGCTGGGGTGCCCTCGGGATTGGGATCGTCCTGTTCACCGCGAAGCTTGAAGAGTCGCCGCGATGGTATGAGAGCAAGGGACGAGTCAAGGAGGCGGACGCCGTCGTTGATCGCATCGAAGCGAAGGCGCGCGCTGCGGGGGCCAACCTGCCGCCACCGACGCCGGCGGCACCGTCGAAGGCGCCCGCGAAGACGGCGGGCGGTATGTTTTCCTCGACATATCTCAAGCGTACCTTGATGCTGATCGGCGTCTACGTCTTCCAGACTCTCGGCATCTTCGGCTTTATGGCCTGGGTTCCGACCTTGCTGACCTCGCGAGGGTTTCCGGTCTCCAAGTCTCTGCTGCTCACGACAATCATGTACTTCGGCGCACCCGTCGGTGCACTGATTGCGGCATTGATCGCGGATCGCTGGGAGCGTAAGTACATGATTGCAGTCGCGGCGCTCAGCATCGCGGCGGTGGGTGTGGCTTACGGTCTCAGCGTTGCCACCGTACCGATCATCATTCTCGGCTTCCTGGTCTCGATGTTGATACAGGCATTCGCGCCATTGCTTTACGCCTACACGCCGGAGATCTACCCGACGAGCATTCGCACATCGGGATCCGGGGTCGCCTACGGCGCGGGACGCCTCGCGAACAGTGCCGGACCCATGCTCGTGGCGTTTCTCTTCACCCACTTCGGCTACATCAGCGTGTTTGTCTACATCGCCGCCACGTGGATCCTGGTCGCGCTGCTCGTGTTTTTCTTTGGTCCCAAGACCAAAGGGGTGACCCTTGCCTGATCACGTCTCGACGTCGCCGAACGAAACACCGCTCAATCCTGATGGCTATGACGTCCTCGTTGTCGGTGGGGGCAATGCAGCGTTGGCGGCTGCCTTGAGCGCGCGCGAGCAGGGGGCAACCGTTCTAGTCCTTGAGGCCGCGCCAAAAGCGCTACGAGCGGGCAACAGCCGGCATACCCGCGACCTTCGATGCATGCACGAAAAGCCGACCTCGGTGATGTCGGGCAGCTACGCGGAAGACGAATTCTACAAGGACATTCTGAGTGTCACCGGGGGAAAAACCGATGAGAAGCTCGCCCGCATGACCATCCAGGCCTCGGCTCAATGCGTCGATTGGATGAAACGGCAGGGCGTGCGGTTCCAGCACGCACTCGTCGGCACCCTGCAGCTCGGAAGGACCAACGCGTTCTTCCTCGGCGGGGGGAAAGCCATGATGAACGCCTATTATGACGCCGCTCTGCGGTGCGGTGTGCAGGTAGTCTATGACGCGGAAGTCGTCGATGTGGTCATACAAGGGGGTGCGTTCCGTAACGCCACCGTTCTCAGGTCTGGCAATCGTACTCAGGTCACCGCCAAGGCGGTCGTCGTCGCTGCAGGCGGGTTCGAATCGAATTTGCAATGGCTTAAGAAAGCATGGGGGCCGACCGCTGACAATATCCTGATCCGTGGTACCCCCTACAACCAGGGAAAGGTCATCGAACGTCTGCTTGCGGCCGGGGCGCAATCCGTGGGAGATTCCAAAGAGGGGCACATGGTGGCAATCGACTCGCGGTCCCCCAAGTTCGACGGCGGTATCGTCACGCGGCTCGACTGCATCTCGCTCGGTATCGTCGTGAATATCCGGGGTGAGCGCTTTTATGACGAGGGCGAGGATTTCTGGCCGAAACGTTATGCCATCTGGGGGAAGCTCGTAGCCGACCAGCCGGAGCAGATCGCGTACTGCTTCTTCGATGCCAAGTCGATGGGCAAATTCATGCCAACTTTATATCCGGCCATCAACGCAAACAGCATTGCCGAGCTCGCAGCGCTGTTGAAGCTTCCCGTGCAGAGTGTCGTTGACACGATAAAGACCTACAACGAGGCCGTCAAACCCGGCGCGTTCAACCATGAGATTTTGGATGACTGCAAGACCCAAGGCCTGAAGCCCGAAAAAACCCACTGGGCACTGAAGATTGACCAGCCGCCGTTCTACGCCTTTGGCTTGAGACCGGGGCTGACCTTCACTTTTTTCGGGCTCAAGGTCGATGAACAGGCCCGGGTGCTAATGAAGAGTGGCGGCCCTGCGAGCAACGTCTTTGCCGCGGGCGAAAGCATGATCGGCAATATTCTCGGCAAAGGCTACGTTGCCGGAATCGGAGTGACGATCGGCAATGTGTTCGGCCGCATCGCGGGCCGCAGCGCCGCGCAGCGAGCGCTCAAATCCGAGCCGACGGAAGATGTGCCACAGGAGGCCGCACGCCATGTTGTCGGCTGAACTGCTCGAAGAGGGGCAGCACCTCATGACCGTCTGCAATGCCTGTCGCTATTGCGAAGGCTACTGTGCGGTGTGGAAGGCCATGGAAACCCGGAGCGTATTCAAGGCGGAGGACCTCAATTATCTGTCGAACTTGTGCCACAACTGCAGCGCCTGCTACTACTCCTGTCAATACACCGCGCCCCACGAGTTCAACCTCAATCCGCCAAAGACGCTGGCCAAACTGCGTGTGCAGACCTATGCCCAGTACGCTTGGCCAAGGCCGCTCGCCGCGGCCTTTCAGCGCAATGGTGTACTGGTATCGGCGGTCGTTGTGGTAATGCTCATCGGCTTCATGCTCGCGGCGACTCTCGGTTTGGGTCGACGGCTGTTCGAACCCGTGGCTGGGGCGGATTTCTTAGCGCTCATTCCCCACTCGATTCTGGTGGCCACATTCACGGCGGCGGCGGCCTTCGTCGGGCTCGCATTGCTTATCGGATTCCTCCGCTTCTGGCGCGACGTGGGCGAGCCGTACAATGCGCTCTTCAGCCCCAAGGCGTGGGGACGGGCGTTCATGGATGTGGCGACGATGACCAACTTGGACAACGACGGCGCCGGTTGCCCTTATCCCACGGAATCCGCCTCCGAATCGCGTCGCTGGTTTCACCAATTGACCATGTACGGTTTCCTGTCGTGTTTCGTCGCGACCATCCTCGGCGCCATCCGGTTTGATGTGCTCGGCCACCATGGCACGAGCCCCTACGAAAGCCTGCCGGTCATCTTCGGGTCGCTCGGCGGTATCGGGCTGCTGGTCGGTACGACGGGGTTGCTGATGCTGATGAAGCGGCGCAACGCCGATATTATCGACCATACGCAGGACGGGATGGATCTATCATTCATGCTCCTCTTGATGCTGATCGCCGCCACGGGATTGATCCTGTTGCTAGCGCGTCAAACGGCTGCGATGGGCAGCCTCTTGATTGTCCACCTCGCGCTGGTCATGACCCTGTTTTTGACCATGCCCTACGGAAAGTTCGTCCACGGCCTCTACCGGTCGGGTGCCTTGCTGAAGTGGGCGCTGGAGCGCTCACGCAAGGCAGCCGCGGTCAAACCGTAGACCCGTCAGGTCAACGCAAAGACCTGATTTAGGGTGCTGGTCAAATCCGTGACGCGCTTTGATTCAAGCCCGCCCACCACGTTGATGATCGCGGAACGCTGCCCGGCGGTCGCAAATGAGGAGGTCAGCGAATTGAATTTCGCGACGACCGTATCCCACGGCATTCGTCGCGTATAGAAGCCCTCGTAATCATGTTTTTCGATGCTGAGCTTGCTGCCATCGTTCAATTCGATGTCGATCTTGCACGGCATCTCCAGCGGAAAGCGCGCGCTCATGGCCGCATTCGGCTTGATCGTCACCTTTTTCATCAGTTCCTGAACGTCCGGTTTGAGAATACGTTGCGGTTCGTACTGCTGCGGCGTCACCGCTCCGTCGATGAGGGCGACCGCAATCATATAGGGCAGGCTGTGATCCGCCTCCTCCTTGGTCTTGACATGCTGTTTGTTGCCATCATTGCCGCCACCAATGATGTTGTACGCTACATCGAATATCTCGACGGCAATGGCCTTGATGTCGCCCGCCTTGACATGTTTGGTCGAGCGTAAATCGAGCGCGGCTTCCATGGCGGTTTGGGCGTGGAATTCGGCATTGTATTTCTTGATGTTGGTCCTCAAGACGATCTCGAGATCCTCCTTGGACCAGTCGAGCTCGAACTTGCCGGTAATCGACTCCATCAAGCCACCCTTTCCCTCGAACACTTCCAAGGGCCCTGTGACGCCGCGCTGGGCGAGCAGCGCGACGCTCGCAGCCCCGAACGCCATATTTGGGTAGGCGAGGCCCTTCCAATTGGATAAATTGCCAGAGCGGGTGACCCGCAGGCCGATGTAGGAGGCGCCGCTCATCGCCACCGCATTGGCGGTCTGAATTGGATCGAGTCCGAGCGCCTTTGCCACGCCGGCGGCCACCGCATAGGCGCCCTGCACCGTGTGATCAAAGCCCTTGGGACGAACGGGCGCCACAGCCGACAGCCGACACTGGACCTGGTACGCAACCGCCACAGCGGTAATGAAGTCCTTGCCACTCCGATCCGCGTATTCGCTCGCGGCCAGCACCGACATGATGTTGTCCGCCGGATGGCAAGTCTCGTGTTTCGCGATATACGAATCCATGAAGTCGAGATAGCGCTCAAGCGCAGAATTGTAGAACGCCGCACGGTCCGGGGCCGTCCGACCGCCGCCGATGAGACTTGTCAGGGGATTGCCGCCGAATTCATCCAATTGCGATCGTAGGGCTTTGATGGGCGGCGCTTGAAGCGCGGCAATCGCACACCCGATCGCATCGAGAACATGAATTTTGATCTGCTGGACCGACTCTGCCGAGATATGGTCGAAGCTCGCGCCGACGGCGAAGGCCGCCAACCGTTCCGCCATCGTTTCGGCGTTCACTGACGCATGAGATAATTTGGCATTCATTCGTTTTTTCCTCGATGAGTGGTGAATAGCCGCGCCAATGATTGTCGCCGCTTGGGATCCGGGAATATGAGCAATATTGCTCACCAGACCGGCGAATCCGGGCGAGCTGCGGGTTTTCAATGTTGGATAGCGAACAGACCCCCTGGGGCGTGATCCGTAGGCTTGCCGAATGTCAGCGATGCTCGAACAGAACGAGACCCGATTCAGCGCAAGCGCGCCATCCGTGGCCGTGGCGACCGATCTGCCGGACTTATTGTCACGCTCGGGTGCCCGCTGTTCGGTCGTCTCGCTGAAGCCGCAACAGACGCTCTTTGTGCAGGGCGACGAACCCGATGCGGTCTTTTACGTCAAGCAGGGCCGGGCGAAGGTGGCCGCGGTATCCAAGCGCGGCAAAGAGGCGACGATTTCCCTCATCTCCGCCGGTGATTTCATCGGCGAGGAAGCGCTCGCCGGTCTGCCCGGTCTGCCCGGCATGCTCGGTCCCAGGGTTGCGACCGCGACGACGCTCAGCGAGTGCGTCGCACTGCGAATCGAACGCACAGAAATGATGCGGGTGATACGTGAGGAGCGCGCAGTAGCGGAGTTGTTCCTGGGCTACTTACTCGCGCGAATCGCGCGCGCGCATGCTGACTTGATCGATCATCTCTTGCATTCGAGCGAACAGCGCCTGGCCCGCGCCCTACTGCTCATGGCAGATCTTGCTCAAGCGGGCGAGTCCGGTGTGGAGCTTCCCCTAATCACCCAGGGGACTTTGGCAGAAATGGTTGGCACGACCCGATCCCGTGTGAGCTTTTTCATGAATCGATTCCGTGCGAGGGGCTTCATTGAATACGACCGGCAGATTCGAGTGAACAGGTCGCTTCGCAACGTGGTCCTACACGACCGACCGTAGTCAATCCGGATCCGGCACGTAAATTCGGCGGCCTCCGTTCGTGACGGCTCAGAAAACGATGGCCGTTCTCACACCGACCACCAAGACATCCGGTTGTCGAGAGTTGCCGCCAGGCTGCACGATGTATTGCACACTGGGACGCAGGTTCAAATACGGCAACAACCAAATCGAGTAAAAGGTCTCCGCGACATATTCGCTCCTCTGGACAGGTACATCCCCGCCCCTTATCTCGTCGATCAATCGTTCACCTGCCGCGACTCGCCCGTTCACGCGGCTGGTCCCAATAGCCACTCCTGTATAGTCCTGCGGGCGAGAGTCAATCAGCCCCTTGTATTCGACACCAATGGCAAACTGACGGTCGATCGAGGGGGAGGTTTCGTCATCCGACTCGACGCCGTTGATGAATAGCTTGGCACCGAGCGCACGGGCATCACCGTTGCCGGAGACGGGCTGCTCGAAATTGAAGTAGGCCCCACTGCTGGAATGCCGGCGCAACGGCGATCCGCCCGCGAGCGCGATGGGCTGTTCATTGCTGTTAACGTAGACATCGTTCGCATCCGACGTGTTGTACCAGTACCCGACCTTGTACGATCCGGTCCTGCCCCATGGCGCCGGTCTCCAATTGAACGCCAGCGGTATGAGGGCGCCCGTCGTCCCTGACGGAAAGTTGGGAAACAACCCGTTCGCTTCCGCCCACGCGGCATTGACGTAAGTCGGATTTACTTGATAAACGCCGATTTGGACGTCCAATTCCGGGCTGAAGTCATACTTGAGGTGTGTTGCCCACTGACTCACCGGCGAGTTGTACCAATAGTTTTCACCGATATTGCCCGGCGACGAACCGCAGAAAGTCAAGTTCTGAAAATTGCAGCTGAAGGCAGCGAAGTCCTCGCCAACCGTCAATCGACCGATCTTCCAATTCAAGCGGTCGTTCAGAAATGATTGGCTGAGCCAGAAATCGGTGAGGTGCCAGGTTTGTCCTCCGCCATACATGTCCTGCACCTCCTGAAGCGTGCCGAGAGCCGCTTTGTTGTTGAGAACATTCCCGTTTCGGTCAGTGATCGTGATTTGGAAATGGGCACCGCGCCACGCCAGCAACTTCTGCAGATCGAGAGTGGCGCCGACGCTCCATTGATCGACGTACCCGACTTGTTGGCTGGTTCCGCCGCGCGGATTCGTATCGATTTCGGAAATATACGCGCCGGCAAGGTCAATACCTGCGCTGGTCAGAAAGGATCGGCCGCCTCCCCACTCGCCCGTCAACGTTGTCGCGGTCTGCGCCTCGCTACAGGTCGATAATAGGACCAGCAGTGAGAGCCAATATCGTGCGGCGAAAAAAGCCATGATTCGCACAGTACAGACGAGTTGATGTCCTCTCTGTTCGCTGGCCCGCTTACTGCAGTACGGACTGAATCAAGGTGCCACAGATTCCCTACGTGATTCGTGGCCTACAGCGTGCAGGCTTCACGGGCGGATGGCTCGATTCCAGGGCGCTCAGTGAGAGTGAGCGGTTGACATGATGGGAACACCGCGCCGATCGGGCGAGACCACTGAACCGCAAAGTCTTTTGCGGTTCAGTGGTAGGTCCCGCCGGACATGGACCAAATCGATTCGGACGGTTAGGCCGCCTTGGCAGCACCATCTGGCTTGCTGGCCTGAAGCTTGCTTACGTTGGTCGCAGACTCCGTAGCGTGTGCAAGATGGCCTCTCGCCACCTCCGCGTGTGCGGCGGCTTGCTCCGGCTTACCGGCATCGAGCGCCTTGGCCGCCTCGCGATGATGCTTTGCAGCCGATTCATGGTGTTTGGCGGCTGTCGTATGGTGTTCAGTTGCCGTTGTTTTCGTTTCCATAATTTGTCCTGAGTTGTTGAAATTTGTTGAGGTAATGATCGTGAAGATTCCGCTTTAACGAGCTCCCCGCCCGTCGCCACCGCCATCGACCGACGGCTGCTGCAGGGGAGCGTACAGCGGAATGGTCAATTACTCTGTTCGCTGGCACACGGAGAGCAATCCTCTAAGGGGCGTCTCTGCGTGCCGACGGGGCGTTCGATGCGCGGAATCTCGGGGTCGCCGTGGCAGGCGGCGTCGTGACCATCACCGAGAAGGTCCAGTGCCTATGCCGAAAGGCGTGAGGCGGAGCGGCTTGCGAAGATGATACCGGCCGTCAAGGAAGTCATCGTCCATATCGATGTGGTCCCAGTCGATGCGTTCAGTGACGCGGAGCTTGTCGTTGCCGTGAACAACTCGCTCAGCTGGGCCGCCTACATTCCAATTAAAGCGGTCCGTGCGCGCGTAGAGGCCGGCTGGGTGACGCTCTCAGGTGCCGTTCAGTGGGGATCTCAGCGGCAGAACGCCGAGAGCGCTGTGCGTGACATGAAGGGCGTCAAGGGACTCACCAATGCGATCACCGTCACCAATCGCGGGGCGCCCCGGGTGACATCTAGGCAAACATCGAGGCGGCGCTTACGCGGCTCTACGACGCAGGGGACCAGCACGTCGTGGTCAGTGTCGACGACAGGGTCGCGATACCGTCCGGCACCGTGACCAACTGGTGGTACCGCTACCTGTCGCGCAACTCGGCATGGAATGCACCGGGCGTGGAGGAGGTCCACGACCATCTACGAATCGCCGACTAGAGCCGGAGACGTGAAAATAGTGTCGAGCGAGCCCGGCGTGGCCGGGATGAGCCGGGGTGTCGAGCTCATGCACATGGGAGGCGAGGTCGGGTCGGTTCTTGCCAAGATAGCGGCCGAGTTCGAAGCGCGATTAACGGCTTGATGTCGGCGGGGTTGAGCTGGCGCCACAGCAGTGCGTTGTCGTAGAGGTAGATCTGACCAAGGGACGGGCCGGCGCGCCCATGCCCGTGAACAGCTCGGAGCAAAGGCTCGCCGCTACGAAGAGTCTTTGCCCCCGATGAACAGATCCGGCTCCTCAGCTGCAGCGCCATGATCAGGGTAAGTAGCGCTCATATGATCAGTCAATATCGAGAAGGATGATTATCGATAATGACAATTTAAGCATCAGCCGGGCGCCGGGTTACCGGCATGCGGCTTCACATGACGAGAGACACGTAACTCGATTCGAAAATCCGCTGCTCGCTCTCGATCGCGAGTCGCAGGTGGCAATAGAGTGACCAATATTTGCGCCAAAGGGGATCGCTCAGAGCCAAATAGGTAACATCGAGACCGATGTTCTGGGCAGCCTCCCAGCTGATCATCTGTCCATGAGACGGGTAGGTATTGATATCCATGAGATCGTTCGCAATCTTCGAGAAGTTTAATCCTCGGCGTTTCAGCAAGTTTTCGGCGAACAGCCGCGCGCGGTCCCGAATTGAGCTGACCTTGCGCACCAAAGTTGGATCGAATTTTTCAAAACTGATGCGAGCGGCCGGATTGTCGGGGGCATCCTTCAGTGCCTGTGTGGCTTCCTGATGGGCATTAAGGTACGTCAGCACTGAATAGTTGACGTCGTTGCCATTGGCATCCTTGAGGGATATCTGCGGATCGATCGGTCCGAGTTCTGAGGAATCGCTCATCACAATCGAATTGGCGCCCAACGCCATGAGTGTGCCTGCACTCTTCGCGTAGTCTGGGACTATCACGCGTAGCTGCCCTTGTTCTCCGGCAACGCTTCGAACCAGGGTTACCAGCTTTTCGGCGGCATCAACATCGCCCCCGGGCGTGTGAAGCATCAAGTCAATGGGATCGCCCGGTGTGACATTGTGAAGCAGGTCGACGAAGCCGAGCGTGTCAGATCGGTCGACCGGCGCCTTGATGCCGGCCACGTAACACAAGAGTTTGGGGTTGCCGTTCTCAATATCCCGAATGAGAGTTTGGCGCTGATAGCGCGCGGCATTCATCGCCGTGAACATCGGCGTCTTCTCGATGGTGCGCGTTGCTTCCCGCGCGATCGGATGAAGCTCGTCTTGATTTATTTCCTCATCGGTCATCAATCACTGTCCTGAGCCCATAAAATCCGGCCTCGTCGAATGAAGTAGTGACACCGCCTTTTCTCGCCTCGAGAGTCGATGCTTGGCGACACCGTCAGCGGCCTGTCTTGCTCTAACGTCCAATAGGGCTTCCTATCGCGATCCGCATTGAGCATGATCCTATGGCCGGTCCGACACGGACAGTCAAATACGATCCACTTGACGCGCGTGGAATCAGCGACGAGCGCCACGGCGTTGCGCGGCAGCCGCTCCGGGACCTCATCGGCGAAATCGATAGCGCCGACGATGCGCCAACCCTGGAACGGAAGCCAGTTCCACCACCGAATCTTCATGCCGCCGGCCACAATTGTCCGAGAAAAGGCTCCTCATCGCCCGCGCCCCATTTATGTTGACTCACGTGGCAGTAATGGTGCTCGCGCGGACGGGCACGATTGGTTGATATCTCGCGCTCATGGAGCCGCAGCAATGTTTCGTTGGGCCGGTCGGGAGGTCCATAACCAATTAGCCTATCGAGCATTTCATTGACTGCCGCGGCCGCAACCGCCGTCGTAAATGCGACGACGGCCGGCTCCGCGCGACCCAGTGCAGGGGCGTATCCCTCATCGGCCAGGCGCTTTCGCTCCTCGGGCGTCTTGAGCTCCGCTGCCGCACGGCCCATGTCGATACGATTACGACACACAAGACATGCGCCGCCGGGCGTCAAGGTCGTGACGCGACCGTCGATGCCGGTGAGCGTGCCAGCCGTATCGCTGCTCAAAAGGACCCCCACATCGATCACGGGCGTCGAAAAATAGGTAGATAGTCGCGACAGCACAATTCGTCCCGCATTGTCATCGGTGCAGCCGAAAACCAGATCGCTTGCGCACATAAACTTCGCAACCGTCTTCAAAGTGATCATGCCTTGGACGATCATGCACTTAACATCCGGTGCGATCGCCTGCAGATGCGCTCGCAACACCTCCACTTTAGGTTGTCCCACATTGCGAGGCGTGGACCCATAGACACGGGTCACATTACTTGAAGAAAGCTCATCGTTATCGATTAAGAGCACATGGCGAATCCCCAGTCGGACGAGCTGCTCCGCAACGGCCGAGCCCGTTCCGCCAGCGCCGACGATTGTGATCCGCAGATCGCCCAATATCGTCTGGATACTTAAGCCAAAGGCGCGGACGTTGCGATCGAAAATCTCACCCACGACGCTCGGCCCGGCGGTGACGCTTTGGATGAGGCGCCACCGGTCCCCCACCCACCACACGCGGTCGATTGAGGAAAGTCCATCGGTTTCGTGCTGAAGAGTGCCACTGAATGCGAAACCGTCCATTCGCGGCGAGGCAATGAGGGTGCCGTAGTAGCCTGTGCCACTGCGCATTTGGAACAGGTCCGCGATGTCACGATCGACTTGGGTATCGTGACGGCTGGGCAGCGGAATCCCATCCTCCCCCGGATGGGTATGAAACCAGATCGGGATCGCATTGTCGGCCTCAGCGAGCCCCAACGCGCCCACGTAGCCCTCGGATCGGATCTTGAGGCCCCAGGCGGTGCGCTCAACGTAGGCACTGGGATCGACCCAATGAAGCGCGCGCCCAAGTAACCTCACGTCCTCGCCCACGACGACACGACGAGCGAGCAGGACGGCAGCGCACTCAAGCGGATTTTGTGTTGCCTTCGCGATGTCATCCGCGATGGGGTCCGGAAGGACCAGGCTGGTCGTCATGCTGCGAGTCGCCCGCTGGCAGTCGCAAGGTCCTTGCGGACCAGCGCCAAGTAGCTCTCGACCGAATCGACGCCCGGACGCCATTGGCTGGGATTTAAGTGCCGCGACCAGCGCTGCCAGGTGCGTCCCAAATGGTGCTCCATGAGTTGAGTGGCCGCGATTAGCTGACCGTCAATTCGCTGCACGGCTGGGCAGAACCACCACATATCGGGCGGAACATCGGGATACCCGGGGGAAAGCCTAAGCAGCAAGTCGGCTGACAATAGTGTGAAGCCGGTGGGAAGCGAAAACGAGGGGATCACGATGCAGATCATGCCCCCGTCGATGGAGATCTTATTGTCGGGAGCGAGCGATTCTAGATGAGCTTGATCGACGGGGGGCAACATCGTTCACCTAACTGCCATCGCGCCGGGATTGATCTGGGCAGGCGCGGTGAAAAAGCGAAGTCCGTTACGCATCTCAACCGGCGTGTTGAGCTCGATTTTCTCATCAGACTTGCCGGGCACGACCTCGAAGAGGTCCCGATCCGGCCCAATGTCGGGCTTGGGAAGCTGGCGCAACTGTTCGCCGGTCAATACTTTCTCGTGCACGACGTAAACAGTGCGGTCGATCTTGATCTCGAACGTCAGCCGTTCGGGCCGGCCATCGCCTTCAACATGCTTTACATCGCTCATGGGGTACCTCCATTCATGACACCATGATACCATGATACCACGGTGATTGACAAGCATGCTGGCTTGATAGTACAGTTTCGGTCATGAATCAGGCTAAAGCCATGACCGTTCGCCTGTCAGAAGAACAGGCTCAAGCGCTTGAAATGGTGGCTAACGTAGAGAATTTGCCTGTTTCGGATGTGATTCGCGCGGCGATCACATCGCACATTGAGGCTCGACGGCACGACCCGCAGTTTCAGGCAGGACTGAAAGATCGCATCACTCAGGCTCGAAAGCTTCTCGACCGGTAAGGCTCTCTTCATCGCCATGAAAAAGACATCCAAACGGTTCGTCGCAGAAGGCAACGGTTATGTCCTTGGCGAGCGAACCTTTGCGGCAATCAGTGCCATTGAGGGAATGAAGCTGAACGCTGCTAGCCGTAAGCGCCTCGCCTCCATGAAAAAGCGGAAGCTCTCGAGCGCGGCGCAACGCTCGGAAATCATCGTCGCTTATACGGGCGGTAAGATTCGCTGATGTCCTTCGGAGGCTACGACGCCTTCGACGATCCGTATTGCTACAAGGGTACTGAAACCCTCAAGAACAAGCTCCGACTCCGGGACGCGGCGACACTCGAATCTTTTGAACTTGAAATGACGACTCTGCGCGCCAAGGAGCCATTGCCTGCGGGCAAATTTGATCCCGCCCACTATCGGCGCGTCCACCGGCATCTCTTCCAGGATGTATATTCTTGGGCCGGCAAGTATCGCACCGTATGGACTTCCAAAGGTGGCAACTCATTTTGCTATCCCGCCAATATCGCCTCCAGTATGGACAAGGTATTCGCACTGCTGGCCAGGAGCGGCGCTTTGACCACCGACCGGCGTGAGCAATTCACAAGCGGCATCGCCGGCTTTCTAGGCGAGCTCAACGCCATCCACCCTTTTCGCGAGGAAAATGGTCGATCTCAATTGTCATTCATCGCCCTGATCGGCGCACGCACGGGATTTCATTTTGACTTCGCGCGCATCGAACGAGATTGGTTTCTTCCCGCCATGATTGCAAGTTTTGCGGGCGATCTTGAGCCGCTGACGCGCGAATTGTCGAAGCTATTGCGCTCATGAGGCCCCACGAATTGTTTTCGGTGAGCTTCCCGGCGAATGCCGAATGCTACTTTCTGAGCATCGAGAAGAAATTCGTTTCTCGTCTTAATCGGGCCCCCCACTTGCAATAGACGAACATCTCAAGTAAGTTCCGCCGGCTTCGAACGGCGGCTAACGAGGTCTTGGCGTCCTCGCCACTCGCTATGATCGCGGTTCGTCGTCGGCGCACCGGTGAGCTTTATGTTCAATACTACTGCCGCCTCTAGCTTTGCTGCCAAAGGCGATCGTCTCAAGAATGCGTTGCTCGGTTTGCACGTTTTTGTGTGTTTTGTGCACTTTTGAACGTACCTCCTATAGTATCTTTTTCATAAAAAACAGAAGGTTATACGATCTGGGGCGCAATCTTGCCAAGGTTGAGGTCG
>PLFE01000060.1 GCA_003136675.1 Bryobacterales bacterium | reverse complement strand
GGGGCCGGCCGTGTATAGGTATGGGTTTTGAACCCGCTGTCGTAAGTGGCCGCCCCTCCGGTCCACCCGGTTGAGCTTCGAGCTCGAATAAGTAGGTGCCGTTTCCGCCCTCGCTCTTCGCCGATTCCGCAAGAATCGGTTCCGGATCTTCCGGAGCGCTGGTTTTGCGCCGAAACCAGCCCAGTCCGCTCTCCTCGCACAGGAGTGACTTTATTATGCCATTCGCCGCTCTCGATCTCCACCGCAAAATGGTGGAATCGGTCATCCTGGATGACCACGGCACGGTCCTGCACCGCGACCGTTTCCCGGCCACTCGCGAAGCCCTCGAAGACTTCGCCCGCCGCCACCTTTCCCACCAACACAAAGTGGCCGTCGAAGCGACCATGTCGTTGTGCTTCGCGCTTAGAAGCGCAAAGGGCGCGGGGCGCGCTCCGTTTTGCGGGAGTTCCTCAAAAGGCTGCTTCCGGCCTTTCCGGAACCTTGCCGGTGAGTTGGGCATGGGTGAGGCGCTTGCCGACGATCTTGCTAACGAGAAGGCTAAGGTGTCCTCGGGCGCTCAGCGGCAGGCGGTTGTTAAAGGGGAAAGCCTGCTCGTCAATGTACCGGAACAGGTGGAGCGGTTCGGCCGAGGCATACGTTCCTCCGGTCGAACACCTTAAGAGACTCCAATGACTTAGGTACGCCGGAAGACTATGGCGTTTTCAGGTATAATTTGCACCAATTTTGGATAGCTCTGGGGTTTTTTCGTGAGGCCAGCTCCCTCGCCAGCGAAACCCGTCGGCAAGCCGCCAGTTCATCCAAACAGCTGCCCGGACATCCAAAAGTCGACAATCTCCCGTAACACACTATGAGATTTCGTGATACCATCCAGACAAAGCGTCGATACGTTTATGAAATTCGTAGCACGAAGCGTCGCTTTGCTGGTTCTTATTGGCGTGCCGGTGGCGTTTGCCGCGGACGCAACTGTCGCCGGGAAGCTGACCGATCCGCAGGGAAGGTCAGTGGCGGGAGCCAGGGTTCGTCTGGTGTCCCTGCGCGATTCGACATTGGAGGAGTCGGTCAGCGACACGGGCGGCCGTTTTTCCTTCTCATCCCTCGCCGAAGGCACGTATCAACTCAGCGCCTCCGCTCCAGGCTTTGCCGAAGTCAAGAAAACAGTCCACGCCGGCGCCGGCGAAGCACTCACGGAAGACCTTCCGTTCTCCAGCCTCGCGTCGCGGGCCGACGCGGTTACGGTGACTGAAGACGTGAAGGACATCGATGTCGAGGCGCCCGATCCCGCGGAGAAGGTCTTTGCCAGCGAAGACTTGCTGGACGCAAACCCAGGGCGTCCCGGTGCGCCGATCTCGATTCCGGGATATCCCATCGAAACCGCTTCCAGCGGGATCAAAGCGCCGCAGTATTTTGCACCGGGCGTGGCGGGGGATCACGGCGAACCGATCGCGCAGTACATACAGGTGGGCACTTATCTGGTGCCCAACAACCTTTCGGCGAACGCCCACGGCAACGGATACTCCGACCCCAACATCTTCATTGCGAATGTGATTGAGAGCGTGGAGGTGGACGGCGGCGCTTTCAACGTGCGCGAAGGCAACCACGCCTTGAACCTGGCGACCACCTATGCGCTGCGTTCGCATCTGGATCCATTCCTCACCGTCACCGGCGACGAGCGAGACGTTACGGGTACGGCCGGGATGAGCCCTTCCGAGTCTTCGTGGGTGGCGATTGAAGGCTCTTACGGCAATGGATTCCTGGACCGGCTGGAGTACCGCAAACAAGTCAAGATCAATGGAGGGGACATCTTCCACGAGGGCAACCACACCCTGACGTTGTTTGGAATTGGATACTACGGCTTCTCGTACGTGGCCGGCCTCAGCCCGATTGACGGATTCAATTCCGTGGATGCCGCGGACGGATGGAAACAGCAGCCGGATACGATTGACCCGAGGCAAAGGGACCAGACGCATACGGCGCTGGCCGCCCTGAACGACGTGTGGAAGCTCGGCGAAAACCAGGAGCTTCAACTATCCGGTTTTTTCCGCACCTACAACCTCTCGCTGTTCTCCGACTTTGGGGACGGCCTGATCCGGCAGAGCGAATTTCGCACGGTAACCGGCGGCAGCGCGGCTTACAAGAATGAGTTCTCGAGGAAGTTCACGCTGTTCGCGGGCACCGATTACGAGCGCGAAGCACCGCGGCGCGACGACCTGGACCATTACGACTTCTACAATCCCGCCGATCCCTATTACTACGGACCGTTCACCAAGGTGGACGGAAACAATGTGACTATCACTCCGGTATCGCCCTACATCGCCGGCGAGGGTGAATTGAGCCGGTATTTCCACTACTACCTGGGCTGGCGGCGCGACGAGATTCTCATCAACAATCAGGATCTGGTGACTCCCGCGAACTCCTCGAATACGCTGGTCGGGTTGAATTCGCCGAAAGCCACGCTCACTTTCTTTCCAAAAGACTCGTGGTACGTTCCCGAAGTCGCGCTGAGCTTTGGGAAGTCATTCTTTACCGAAGATCCACGGACCGGCGACGCGACGGGAACCCCGGCAGCCGTTGATCCGGTGGAGACGGCACGCTCCTATCAGTTGGTAGCGAGCAAGCGCTTCCACGAGACGGAACTGAAGCTGACATTGGGACACGAGACACAAACCGCCGAGTACGGCAAGATCGACCCCGATACCGGACTGCAGTTCGACCTGGGGCCGGGACGCATACGTTACCTGGCGGTTACGGTCCGCCAGAGTTTCCGATTCGGATCGCTGCAGGCCACGGTTGAGCAGGCCGATGCGCGCGATCTGGATTCGGGGCAGGTGACGCCGGAAGCCCCGAGGTTCATCGGCGACCTTTCCTGGACCTATCAAAAGCTGCCCTTCCATTTGCAGGCCAAAGGCGAATTTGAGTATGTCGGAAGGAAGGCGGTGGGCAACGGATGCGATGAGAGCAACCCCGGCGACCTGACTTCCTACTGCCTCGGCGTACCGAACAAGGAGTTCCGGCTGGCCGTGGTTCGGCCGTTTCTCGCGGGAAGGGTCAACGTCGGCGTGAACATGATGATTGCTCGCGGCTTCACGGGACAGACCACGGAGAACTTTGCGACCGACGATAAGCCTGGGTATGTGGGTCCGCTGCCGGTGCCCGATAACCCCGTTGCCGAGGTTGTTGGAGTGCGCATTCCTTCCTATGCGAGTATAAACGTCACTTACAGATTTGGCCGCTAGGCGAGTAAAATCTGGTCCTCGTTTGGATACAACGTGTCGTGGCGCTCGTGGCATAAGTGCGGCCTTCGGGGTCAACGTCGTATGTCCAGGGCTTCGCCGCGCTGGCGCGCCTATCGACTTTTCTTCTCAACCCGGTTACTCGCCCCATTGCAGGAATCGCTCAAAGTTACATAAACCTCTTCCGGTACAGGGCCTTGAGGGTAAACGAACGCTGAGTTCCTGAATTGGTCGACCCTCCCACATTGAAACGAGACTTCGACAGTGTTCCTGGATTTCCAATTGACGGACAGACCGGAGAAGTCAAACCCATGAAAAAAACATTACTTTTTATCTTTCGGAAAGACACTTTCAGACGCTTTTGCGACACAGATGTCTACGTTATGAATCCCTGAGCCGTTGATCTCTTGGGAGCGCACGAGGACCTGATAGTCGCCGTTCCGAACCGTTGAGATGGTATTGCAACGCAGCAAAAGGCGGATAGCCGTCAAAAGCATTTTTAACAAGGCACGGAGGACGGCTGGTCCCCGTCGTTCCCAAAACTATAGGGAACACCAGTATCGAGGGTGTTTGGAGGAACATTGTCACGTGTAACCCGCCCGTTGCTAATATGCGTTCGCGTTGTAAGTGTCCGATTCACAACCTGAAACCACCCGAACGTTCCGGAGTATCCTTGGGGTATCCCGGTGCTATTCAGCTGCCAATGTCCAGCTCAACGTCGGCAGGAAAATGTCCCGTGTGGCACACCGGCGTCCCAAGCGAGCGGTTCGTCGTCGACAACACGTCGAGAACCCGTCCACTTCACTTGCAGAAATCGTAGCACAAGATGTAAATTTGTACTACGCACCCACAACCAAGGGAACGTTCCTGAACGTATACAAAGCTGAGCGATGCATATTCCAGATGGATATTTGAGTCCGGAGACCTGCGCGGTTTTCTACGCAGCTTCCAGCCCCTTCTGGTATGTGGCGCTGAAGCGCGTGAAGCGGCTGATGAGTACGGAATTCCTGCCGCTGATTTCCGTCTTCGCCGCTTTCTCTTTCGTGATCATGATGTTCAACCTGCCGCTGCCGGGAGGAACAACGGGCCACGCTATCGGAGTGGGAATCGCGACGATTGTTCTCGGTCCATGGGCATCTATTTTGGCGATCTCCACGGCTTTAGCGATTCAGTGCCTGCTGTTCGGTGACGGCGGAATCACGGCGCTGGGGGCGAACTGCTTCAACATGGCGATTGTCGGGTCTCTCGTCACCTGGGGCGTGTACCGGGTGCTGACGCGCAGTGCGTCACTTGGTTCGCGGAGACGAGTCATCGCCGCCGGCATTGCGGGTTATATGGCTATCAATGTTTCCGCGTTGTTTGCGGCAATCGAATTCGGAGTGCAACCGCTGCTGTTTCACGACGCCGCCGGCGTGCCGCTTTACTGCCCGTATCCGCTGAGCGTTTCCATTCCCGCGATGATGCTCGGGCACTTGACCTTTGCGGGTCTGGCGGAGCTGGTGGTTACGGCGGGGGTGGTGGCTTACCTTCAAAAATCCAACGCGGCGTTACTGGTGAGGACGGCGCCCGCGGCTTTCCCATTGAGGCGTCTCTGGCAGGGACTCGCCATTCTTCTGATCGCCACTCCGCTAGGAATCATCGCGGCGGGAAGCGCCTGGGGCGAATGGAAGCCGCAGGATTTCAAGATGGGCGCGCCGCGCGGGCTGACGCGTTTATCTTCGCTTTGGAATGCGCCGCTCCCGGGCTACGCGCCCAGCTTTATCGGCAACGCCTCTCTTGGATATATCTTGTCCGCCATCGCCGGCGTGGCTCTCATCGTGATCCTGCTCCGCGGCCTGAACCGTCTGCTCTCCGGCAAGAAACTGCAACGCGGGTTCGTGGAGCGCACTGTCGAGAGTCTGTTCCAGACGCTGGAGAGTTCCGTGCTGGCGGAGGAACTGGCGCGGACCAGGGGTTTTCTGCAGGGGTTGGATGCTCGCGTGAAAGTTGCCGGCCTGGGGTCGTTGGTGATCGCAGCCGCCACGGTGCACCGGCTTTCCATGCTGCTGGCTCTTTTCGGGCTGGCTGTTCTGACGGCAACCGTGTCGCGCATCCCGCTGAAGATTCTGGCCGCAACCGTGTGGATTCCCTCGCTGGCATTCAGCGGGTTGATTGCGCTGCCGGCCATCTTCCTGGTGGGGAATTCGGTGGCGCTTACCCTGCCGTTGATCGGCTTGCGGATCACCTATGAGGGCTTGCGGAGCGCAGAATTGCTGTTTCTGCGAGTGGAAGCTGCCGCCACGTTTTCGGCGTTGATTGTCTTGACTACACCGTGGACACGGGTGCTGCGCGCACTGCGTTTCTTCCACATCCCGGTAACAGTGGTTGTGATCCTGGGGATGACTTACCGGTACATCTTCCTGCTGCTGCGAACGGTGCAGGAAATGTTCGAATCCCACCGGAGCCGGTTGGTGGGAGAACTGGAAGGCGCAGAGAGGCGCAGGCTGGCTTCGGCCACGGTGGGCGTGCTGTTAACGCGCAGCTTTCAACTGAGCTCTCAGATACATTCGGCGATGCTGGCGCGCGGTTTCCATGGGGAGGTTTACCTGCTGGATGAGCGAAGTATGACCGGGCGGAATTTCGTGCAGTTGGGCGCGGCGGTGGCTACGGCAGCGGCGGCGATCGCGGTGGGGCGATAGATGACGCCGCTGTTTCAGGCGGACGATCTGGTGGTGCGCTACGGGCGGATCACCGCACTCGATCAGCTTTCGCTCACCGTCCATAAGGGCGAGCGGATCGCGTTACTGGGTGCAAACGGGTCGGGAAAATCGACGCTGTTGCGGGTTTTGGATGCGCTGGTGTTCCCGGAATCGGGGACGCTCCAGTTCGCGGGCGCCGCAGTAACGGCCGCGCGCTTCGAGGGACGGGAATTCACGTACGCGTTCCGAAAGCGGGTTGGACTGGTGTTTCAGAATCCAGATGTCCAGCTCTTCAATCCGACCGTGTTTGATGAACTGGCCTTCGGGCCTCTGCAGTTGCGCTGGCCTACCGGCCAGATTCGCGAACGGGTGGAGGAGGTATTGGCGACCATGCACCTCGGGCATCTGCGCGACCGTTCCCCGCACCAGCTATCCGGCGGCGAGAAAAAGCGCGTCGCAATCGCCTCGGTGCTGGTGCTGGACCCGGAAGTGCTGCTGCTTGACGAACCGACGAGCGCTCTCGACCCGAAAAGCCACCGGCAGATCGTGGATCTGCTCACTTCCTGGAGCGGCGGCGAGAAGACCGTCATCACCGCGACGCACGATCTGGGGAACCTCGAAGAGATTTCCGATCGCTGCTTTGTGTTTGAGAAGGGAAAGATCGTGAAAGTAGCCTCGGCACTCGAGGTTCTCCACGATGTTCCCCTGCTTCAGCGGGTCAACCTGGTTTCCGCGCACAAGCATACGCACGCACCGGGACAAGCCGGCGCGCACTCCCACCTTCACGGAAGTTAGGGGGCGGGCGTTTCCGCCGGCTTGTTCAGCAGAGCGGAGAGTTCTTTGCCCGGTTTGAAAATCGCCGCTTTTTTCGCGGGGATGGCGATTGGCTCGCCGGTACGCGGGTTGCGTGCCGTGCGTGCCTTGGATTCGCGCACCTTAAATATTCCGAGTCCGCGCAGGTCTATCTTTTCGCCGCGCTCAAGAGCTTTCTTGATCACCTCGACGACTGCTTCCAGGGCTCGCTCGCCCTCGCTCTTGGTCTGGCCGAGACTGCTGGCCAGAGATTCGACGAATTCTGCTTTTGTCATGTCGGTTACATTTTACCTGATCGCCGAAAGCAATTCGCGGCGTGGTCGTTGACGATGCCCGTTGCCTGCATCCAGGCGTATACGATTACGGGGCCGACGAACTTGAATCCACGCTTCTTGAGCGCCTGGGAAATCTCTTCGGAGAGTGGCGTTTTGGCGGGCACATCGCCGGTGTTCCGGATCTGTTTTCCTCCCGCCAGATTCCAGATGAAGGGGGCGAAGTCTTCCCCGGCGGCCTGCATGGCGAGGTAGATGCGAGCGCCTCCGATGGTGGCTTCGATCTTGGCGCGGGAGCGGATGATGCCGGGGTTACCGAGCAGGCGTGCGATGTCGGTTTCGTTGAAACGGGCGACGCGTTTGGGGTCGAAGTTCTTGAAGGCGCGTCGGAGTGTTTGACGCTTGCGGAGAACGGTGATCCAGGCGAGACCGGCCTGGAAGCCTTCCAGCATCAGCATCTCCCAGAGCGCGCGGCTATCGTATTGCGGGACGCCCCACTCTTCATCGTGATAGGCCTGAAGCAGTGGATCTGTTTCAGCCCAGGGACAGCGCTGGATTTGGGTCACGGCGCAGTGACGATGGCGGCGACCACCTTGGGAACATTCGGGCTACCGAGGCCGGTGACCAGATCATAACCAGGTCCGGCCGTGCATTCCGCGCCGCAGGTTCCGTTCGTGCCGGAGGTGATATCGTGCAGCGCCGATGGGTTGGCATAGAGGACGCTCTGGAAGTTAGCGCCGATGCTTCCTTTGCCCAACTCCGCCCGCAGGCTGTTGGCGACGGCGGTGATGGCGGCCCACTGCGGAGACGAAGCGCTGGTTCCTCCGGCGGCCGACCAGGGTTCGGAGTATTCGGAATCGTAGGTGGCGACTCCGGTTCCGGGCGCGGAGTCGTAGGAGACATCGGGGATGGCGCGCATACCGCTCGACTGCGCGGAGAGTTGATAGGCGGGCTCAGGGTAGTAGATGCTGAGGCCGCCGCCGCTGCCGGGCCACGCGGTCTCATTGACGATCTGCGCTTCGGCGTTCAGTTGCAGCTTGGTGCCGCCGCAATCGACGACCAGCGGTGATGCGGCCGGGTAGCCGAACAAGTTATAGCCATCGTCGCCCGAGGCGTTGAAGTAGGTGACGGATGGATCGCTGAAGAAATTTTGATCCAGAATCTGCTCAATCGGGAACTCTTTGAGCGAGCCCCAACTCATATTGATGACGGTGGCGCCATAGTTCACGGCGATAGGGACGGCTGCGAGCAATGTGCCGGTCCAGCCGTTCTCGGCCAGCACCAGAACGATTTTGGCTTTCGGTGCGATGGAGTGGGCCCACTCGACATCGAGCGAGGTCTCACCGGTCCAGCCTTTGTTTCCCGGCGGCACGGTGCCCGACGCATAAACCACGGTGAGGCAGCCGTTGGCGACGGTGCAATCCGGCAGGCCGAACTGCTGATCGAAAACGCCGAGGTCGGATTCCACCTCAGGATAGTTGAAGGCGTCGATGATGCCGATGATCTGGCCTTCGCCCTGATTGGGGATCTGGTCGACGCCGTAGGCGTGACGGATCTGTTGGGGCGTGTATCCGGCTGGCTCATTGGTGGTGGATGGAATGAGGGTTAAAGGATAATGCGCGTCCTGAGTGAGTTCCGGGATTTGCGCGAAAGCCATTGGTACGAGGGCGAGTATGAGGATGGTTTTCAGCATAGCTTTCGTGAGCTTATCGCATTCTGGAGCGGCGGGTCCCGCAGGGCTGAAGTAAACTCTTCTTGTGAGTTTCCGGTGGTTCATCCTTGTGTCGGCCTTTTCGCTTTGCGTGGCAAGCGCGCAGGATTTGACCGTTAACGGGACCGTAATGAAGGCGGCTGACCTTGCGGAAATGCCTCGCGAAACGGTTTCGATACCGGATCAGGATGGGACCGAAGTGCACTATGAAGGCGTACCTCTCCGCGAGATCCTGAAGCGCGCGGGCGTTCCGCTGGGCAAGGAATTGCGAGGCAAAGCTCTCGCCAGCTATATTCTGGCCAAGGCGCATGATGGATACGAGGTTGTGTTTTCACTCGGGGAAATCGACGCGACTTTCGGCAACGAATCGATCCTGGTGGCGGACAAGCGCGACGGCAAGCCGTTGTTTGGATATCAGGGACCGTTTCGGCTGGTGTGCCCGAATGACAAAGCGGGCGCACGTTCCGTCCGTATGCTCGAGACCCTGGAACTGGTACGGATTCAGAAGTAAGTTATGCGCCTCGCAATCCTGGCCCTGGTGTGCTGCGCCGCGCTGGCGGACTATCACTTGAATTTGCCGAAGGGTTTCCCGAAGCCTCGCGTGCCGGCGGATAACCCGATGACCGCGGCCAAGGTGGAACTGGGCCGCTATTTGTTCTACGACGAACGGATGTCGGCCAACGGCAAGGCTTCCTGCGGCACCTGCCACAAACAGGAGCTGGCTTTCACCGACGGCCGGCCGGTGGCGATTGGCGCGACGGGAGAGAGGCTGCCGAGGGGCGCTATGGGCCTGGTCAACGTGGCCTACAGTTCGGTGCTGATGTGGAGCAATCCTCAGATGACGGACCTCGAGAAGCAGGCGCTGATTCCGATGTTTGGAGAGCATCCCGTGGAGCTTGGGTTGCAGGCCGGGGATGGATTCCTCTCGATGTTACGGGCGGACGGCACGTACCCTGCTCTGTTTGAACGCGCGTACCCAGGGGCCGCGGAGCGGTACACGATCGCGAACGTGACCAAGGCAATCGCGAGTTTCGAGAGAAGCATTATTTCGGCGCGGTCGCCCTATGACCGTTATCATTACGGCGGGGATGACAGCGCTGTTTCCGACTCNNACTCCGCCAAGCGCGGCGAAGAGCTGTTCTTCAGCCAGCCGCTTTCCTGCTTCCGCTGCCACGGCGGTTTCAACTTCAGCGACAACACGGTTTCCGAGTCGCACGCGGCGGGCGAACCGGAGTTTCATAATACCGGGCTTTCGGACGCGGAAGCCGGTAAGTTCAAGGCGCCCACGCTGCGCAATATCGCGGTGACGGCTCCCTACATGCACGACGGGAGCATCGCCACCTTGGATGGAGTGCTGGACCATTACGCGGCCGGCGGCAGGGCACATGGCAACCCGAACAAAGACCCGCTGATTGGGGGGTTCAGCTTGTCCGCAAAGGACCGCGGCGACTTGATCGAGTTCCTGAAATCGCTGACGGATGATGCGGTTTTGCATGATCCGCAGTTTGCGAATCCGTGGCCTGAGGTACGCTAGGGGTTGCGGCGACTTTGGTCCATTCTGCTGCTCGCGCTGTTCAGCTTCTCGCTGGGCATTGAGGCTATTGGCCCAGCGCTGACCGCGGATACGGATTCAACTCTTCCTGCCTGCTGCCGCCGCCTGGGTAAGCATCATTGTTCGATGCAGGCGATGCGCACGACGGGAGAAGCCATTCGGTCTGCCCGCTGTTCGTCGTTCCCTGGTTCGTTCGCACCGGCTCTCAGTCCCCTGGGTTTTGTGGCGATGCCCGCCATCGCTCTGTTCGCCTTGCGGTCCTCTTCCGCCCTGGTTCGCTACCCGGCGCGGGCGTGGGGCCTCGTCTCGCTCGGCGGCTCCATTCATAAACGCGGTCCTCCTTCCTCTCCCTCGTTCGCATAAATAAATCTTGAACGGCGCGTGGAAGCACGTGCGCCTTTATTTTGGCTGGAGTTCTTTATAGGGAGAAAATCATGATAGGCCGACGTGTTTCCGCATTCATTCTGCTGTTTGGTTCGCTGCTGCACGCGACGATTTTTGGACGGATACAAGGCATAGCTCACGATCCGCAGCACCGGCCGATTGCCGGAGCGCCGGTGAGCCTGCACGCGGTGACCTCGGACTGGTCGCAGGCCACGCACTCGGACGAAAACGGCGAGTTCTCATTCACTTCGGTCCCGGTGGGCGATTACAACATCACCGTCGCTCAGCCTGGATTTGAGACGTCCGCGCAGACGGTTACGGTAGCTTCCGGCACGGCGCCGATTCTGCATTTCCGGCTGGCGATCGCGGCGTTGAATCAATCCACCGTTGTGGTTGGCCATGAGGAAGAAGTCAAAATGGATTCGGTCACCCCGACCAGCCTGGTGGATCGTGAGGACATCGCCCAAACTCCCGGCGCCGACCGAACCAATAGCATGGCGATGATTACGGACTACACGCCGGGGGCCTATGTGACGCACGACATGCTGCACATGCGCGGAGGGCACCAAGTGGATTGGTTGATTGACGGCGTACCGATACCTAACACGAATATCGCCACGAATCTGGGCCCGCAGATCGACCCTAAGGACATCGACTATCTGGAGATCCAGCGAGGCAGTTACGAGGCCGAGTATGGAGACCGGACTTACGGAGTCTTCAATATTGTGCCGCGTACCGGGTTCGAGCGCGACAATGAAGCGGAGCTGGTGGCTTCTTTTGGCAATTGGTATCAAACCAACGACCAATTCAATTTTGGGGGACATACAGATCGTTTTGCTTACTACGGGAGCGTGAACGGCAACCGCAGCGACTACGGTTTGCAGCCCCCCATCGGGCAAGTGGTTCACGACGCGGATAACGGCTATGGAGGCTTCGCTTCTTTCATTTTCAACGAAAGCCAAAACAACCAGTTCCGGGCGGTGGCGTCGCTGCGGAAGGATTCGTATCAAATCCCTATCGACCCGAACCCTAACTCTTCCGGCAACGCGATTTATCCGAGTTATGGCCTTCGGGATGGTGAACGGGAGCCGGATGGTTATCTTACTTTGTCCTGGATTCACACTTTCAATCCCAACCTGCTACTCACGGTTTCCCCGTTCTATCACTACAACCAAGCGAGTTACAACAGCGGGGCGAACGATGTACCGGTGATCTCGACTGTGGACCAGACAGCCAACTACGCCGGCGCACAAGCGAGCCTGAACATTGCCAGCGTGAAGAAGAACGACATTCAAGTGGGCGTGTACGGATTCGCGCAGCACCAGAGTAACTTCTTCAATAACGTGTTTACGGATTGCGCGCCGGATTGCCAGAACTTTGGCGCGTCCTCGGCCGCGGTAACCGGGGGGGTGGGTGAAGTATTCCTGAGCGACCGGTTCAAGGCGACCTCGTGGTTGACGCTGATTGGCGGTTTGCGCCAATCGCACTTCGGGTCTCCATCGGTGGTGGAGAATGCGACCGATCCGCGGCTTGGGGTGGCCATCAGAATCCCGAAAATCAACTGGGTGTTTCAAGGCTTCTACGGCCACTTTTATCAAGCGCCTCCGCTGCTGACGGCGACCGGTCCGCTGCTGGAATTAGCGACCAGCCAGACTTTGACGTTCGCTCCCTTGAAGGGCGAGCGCGATGAAGAATACCAGTTCGGCGTCTCGATTCCTTTTCATGGCTGGGTGCTGGAGGAAGACACCTTTCAAACCAAGGCGCAGAACTGGCTGGACCACAATAACATCGGAGAATCGAATATCTTCTGGCCGATTACGTGGACCGCGGCTCTGATTCAGGGTTGGGAAACGACGCTTCGTTCTCCGCGCATTTGGCATCGGGCGCAGATCCATTTGGCTTATTCAAACCAAATCGCGCAAGCCACATCGCCGATCACGGGGGGCGTGGTTTGCCCGCTGCCGTTGTCGCCGAACTGTCCGCTGGCCATCCCCACGGGATATTCGCCGGTGGACCATGACCAGAGGAACACGCTGAACTTCGGCGTGAATGGACAGCTCCCCTGGGGCGTGTTCGCTTCCACCAACATTTACTACGGGTCGGGATTTACGAACGGACTGCCGGACGCGCAGTATCCGGGGAACTATCTGCCACCGCACACGACGTTCGACATCTCGATGGGAAAGAGCTTTGGGGAGCGGGAAAAATATCGGGTGTCGGTGACGGCCCTGAATGTGGGCAACCGGCGCGTGTTACTGGATAACAGCCTCACTTTCGGGGGATTTCATTTTAACGATCCGCGAGAGATTTATGCGGAGATGCGCTGGAAGTTTCATTATTAGCCGCCGAAGGGCGAGAGGCCGGCTCTTTCGAGTCCGGGGCATTGCCGGAGGCGGGCGAAGACCAATTCGCTGAGGCTTTGGTCTTTTCCCCCGGAACTGCGGTTTGACGTAAAGACCGCCTTCATATAGAATGCCTCTATATGGAACTGCTGCCAGGCACTCTCGACATGCTGGTGCTGAGGACTCTGATTTTCGGGCCCTTGCACGGTTACGGTATCGCGCGGGCGATCCGCGGCACCTCGAAGGAGGCGCTGGCGATTGAGTTCGGGTCGCTTTATCCCGCATTGAAGCGGCTGGAGATGAAAGGCTGGATCGCGTCGAAGTGGGACACATCTGAGCTGAACAGGCGAGCCAAGTTTTACCGGCTCACCGCCGCGGGCCGGAAGCATCTGACTCAGGAACATTCCAAGTGGGCAGAGTTTGTGGAAGCAGTAACCAACGTGATGGGGCCGGTGCCCGTTCCATGATCCGGCAAAAGCTGAAGTACCTGCTCCCCTCCGTCCGGCGGGAACATGAGCGGGACATGCGGGAAGAGTTGGAGGCGCTGCGACTGCTGGCGGAGCGCGGCGAACTTGGCAATTTGACGTTAGCGGCCGAGGACGCTCGCGCCGTTTGGGGATGGACGTGGCTGAGCAGCCTGGCGGCGGATATTCGCTATGGGTTCCGTGCCCTTGTTCGCGAACCGGGCTTCCTTGCGGCCGCGGTACTTACGCTGGCTCTTGGAGTGGGCGCCAACACCACGATCTTCAGCGTGATCAATGCGACTGTTCTCAAGCCGCTGCCATTTCCGGACTCCGACCGTCTGGTGCTGCTCTGGAAAACGTTCGGCAAAGGGCCGGGCAACGAGAACCTGATGTCCGCGCCGGATTTCTGGGATCTCAAAACCCAGACCCATTCCTTCGAGCGCGTGGCTATCTTCGATTCTTCGGGACGCGGTTATAATCTCTCAGCGAGGGGCGCGGAGCCGGAGCAGGTCTCGGGGGTACGTGTGTCGGCGGATTTCTTTGCCGTATTAGGAGCGAAGCCCATGCTGGGGCGGACCTTTCTTATCGAGGAAGAGCTGCCCAGCAGAGATCACGAAGTCATTTTGAGCTACGGCCTCTGGAAGCGACGTTACGGCAGCGACCGGGCGATTGTGGGCCAGACGATCCGGGTAGATGGCGAGCCGTTCACCGTTGTCGGCGTGATGCCGCGCGACTTTGCGTGGCAGTTCTGGAGCGGTCCGCGTCAACTGTGGGTACCTGTGGGCTACACCAAGACCGATTACGCGCGCGAAAATAACAGCTTCCTTTCGATCGCGCGCCTTCAGCCAGGGGTCACCGTTGCGCAGGCGCGTTTGGAAATGGCCGCGTTCGGGTCGCGCCTCGGGAAACAATACCCGGTGGACGACGCCGGCGCGGGAGGCACGGCCGAAACCCTCGCCGGGTACGGATTGGAAGGCGCTCGCCGCGTGGTGTTTACTCTTTTGACGGCGGTAGGCTTCGTGCTTTTGATTGCGTGCGTGAACGTTGCCAACCTGATGTTGGCGAGGGGAGCATCCCGGCAAAAAGAGATTGCCATACGCCGCGCGCTGGGGGCGTCAGGGTGGCGGATCGCGCGCCAACTGCTGACCGAAAGTCTGCTTCTGGCGGTGCTCGGAGGAACCGCGGGCGTGATTCTCGCGAGTTGGAGCAGCGGCTTGCTCTTTCACGTGCTGGGACCGGGCACGCAACTTCCCATGCGGCAGGTGGATTCCATTCCGCTCGACGGCCATGTGCTGGCCTTCGCTTTGATCCTCTCGTGTCTCACCGGTATTCTTTTTGGGCTGGCTCCAGTGATCGGCGCTTTGCGAACCGGCGTCAGCGACCCACTGAAAGAGGGCGGCCGCGATTCGACGGAGGGTGGAGGCAGCCGCCTGCGGCACCTTCTGGTGACTTCTGAAGTGGCGCTGGCTCTGGTGGTGCTTTCGGGCGCCGGCCTCATGATCAAGAGCGCTTCGCAGCTGCTGAGCGTGGACCCGGGCCTGAATCCGAAGAATGTACTCGCCATGCAGATCTCCGTTCCACAGGAAGCCATCTATACTGGTCCTCCCGGATTGCCTCACTTCTGCCGCGATCTCGCGGAACACATTGGGGCCATACCAGGGGTGGCCGCGGCCAGCGCGGTAGGGCATCTGCCATTCGGAGGAACCGCCGGCCGCGGCTTCCAGATTGAAGGCCGCCCACCTGCCACCGCTGAAAACATGCCCGGCGCCCGTTACTCCGTGGCTTGTCCGGACTACTTCCGCAGCATGCAGATTCCGATTCTGAAAGGCCGCGAATTCAACCTGCAGGACACGCTGGAATCGCCGGGAGTCATCGTGATCAATGAAGCGATGGCGAGAGAATTCTGGCCTAAAGAGAACCCGGTCGGCAAAGCGATTCGGTTCGGCGGCTCCGATGGACCACGGCTGACGGTAGTCGGGGTGGCGGGGGACGTTCATTTCGAGGGTCTGGATGCGCCGGTCGCCAGCCAGTTCATGCGGCCGTACACGCAAGCCGGTTGGCCCGTTATGAACATCGTCGTGCGCACCAGCTATGCGTCGCCGACGTTTTTCACCGCTGTCAAGAAAGCACTTCGAGAGTTCCTGCCCGATCTGGCGGTTTCCGATGCGGAGCCGATGACGGATATTTTGCGCGATTCGATGGCGTCCAGACGCGTTCCGATGCTGCTATTATCCGCGTTTTCCGTGGTGGCTCTGTTGCTGGCGGCCATGGGAATCATGGGAGTGGTGAGCTATTCGGTGACGCGGCGAACGCAGGAGATCGGCATCCGGATGGCGCTGGGCGCGCGAGGGGCGGATGTGTTCGGACTGGTCCTGATAGGAAGCATGAAATGGGTGCTGGCGGGGCTGGCGCTGGGCGTCGCGGGTTCTATCGGCCTCGGTCAACTGATGGGCGCTTTGCTCTACCGGGTGCGGCCGACCGATCCAGTGGTGCTCGGAACTGTCTCGGTGTTGCTGGCGGCTGTGGCGTTGCTGGCCAGCTACGTTCCAGCGAGAAGGGCGGCGAACCTGGACCCGATTCGGACATTGCGGCATGAGTAAGGGACGGGGGCGCCCAGCGTGTTCGCCTGGTGGCTGAGTACCGTAGAGATTTGTAGTTTTCTTGACCGTCCTACACATGGGGTGAAGCACCTTGAGGAAAGGAGGGCCACGATACGCGCTATTTTCCCGGCACAACCGGCTCCCGCGTTGGAATCTTGGCCCGGAGGCCGCGCAAAACGCGGCTGCGGCCATGATTGGCCGCCCCTCTGCCAGCAGCCGCAACTCAACAATCGGTCTTGGATGCGCAGACTGAATCAGCTGAAACCGGGGCGGCGAGGCAAGGTTAGCAGGGCGATGGCGCCGGAGCGGTCTTTGCGATTCGTTAGTGTCAACGAGCCGCCGTGGGCCTCCGCAATTTGACGACTGAGCACCAATCCGATTCCCGAGCCCTTCGGCTTAGTCGTGAAGAAGGGTACAAATAAGTTCGCCGAATTCGCTAATCCCAGACCTTCGTCAATGACCGAGACGGCCAGGTTTGCGCCAGTTAGTTTCCATTCCACCGTGACGCCGCCTAGCGTGGCATCCACCGCGTTGCGCAACAGGTTGATGAGGAGCTGATCGAGCTGGTCGGGATCGCCGGGAATTACGACGTCTTCTCCGGCTTGCACATCTGTGTGCATGCGGGTTTCGAGGGCAACTGTGCGGGCAATCCAGTCGCGCACGCGCACCTCTTGAATGACCGGAGCGGGATGCCGGGCCAGCCGGGCATAGGCTCCCGTGAAGCGATTCAGGGCTTCGGCGCGCGAGGAGATGATTTCGAGGCCACGCGTGGTGTCTTCGCGCCAGTCTTCCGGCAATGGATTACTCATGACTAACTTGCTGAGCGATTCCGAAATGGACTTGACCGGGGTGAGGGAGTTATTGATCTCGTGACCCAGCACGCGGACTAAGCGCTGCCATGCGACGAGCTCTTCTTCGCGCAGGGGACGAGTCAGATCCGCGACCACCAGGAGGGAGTGGGGCGCGCCGCGTTCCCGAAACTCGCCGCGGCGGATGCCCCATACGCCGGACGCACCAGGGAAACCCCCTCTTACGGAAGTGGGCGCGGTCTCGGCGAGGAATTCCTCCAGACCGAGATCGGCGGCGGCGAGCCCCATGACGCGCTCGGCGGGTTTACCGATCAGCCTTTCTCCGGCGCGATTGATGAGCTTCAGCTTCCGATGGGCGTCGAACGCGAAGATGGCTACGTCGATTTCGCCCATCACTTTCCGGAGCAGGGCGGTGGCTTCGAGGGCGCTCGAACGCTGGTCGCGCAGCGTATCGACAATGGCGTTCAATTGAATCATCACTTCGCTGAGCGCGTCGTCATGATGGGTGGGGCGGGCGCGGAATGAAAAATCGCCTTCGTGCAAAGCGGCCAGAAGGTTTGAGATGGTGCGGAGAGGGAAAACGACTTTCTCGCGAACGGCAGCGGCAACAGCCAGCCAGAACAGGACGAGCAAAATGGTGACGGTCCACTGGAGGCGCGCGGTGTCGCCATAAATGAACACCAGGGCGATGGCCGTGGCGGTGGAGGGAAGCGCCACGAGCATGGCCATGAGGAACACCTTGTGTTCGAAGGCGATGCGTTCGCCAAGGTGTTTCCTGCTCATTCGGGACGGTGGCGATCGAGCCGCCGGTAGAGGGCGCTGCGGCTGAGCCCGAGAGCCTTGGCCGCCTGGCTGACATTGCCGCCGTAGCGGGCGAGAGCTTTGCGGATGAGCGCATCCTCCACCTGCTCGAGGCTCATGTCTTCGAGGCGCAGCTCGGATTTCTTTCCCTGGCGCAAGCCCAGATCCGCAACCGCTATCTGCTCGCCCTGGGCCAGCAGGACCGCGCGCTCCACGGCGTGGGCGAGTTCGCGGATGTTCCCCGGCCATGCGTGATCCATCATGGATTGCAAAGCGGCGGAATCGAACCCGGAGAGTTTCTTGCGATAGCGGTGCGCGTAGGAGCCGACAAAGTGACTGGCCAGAATGGGGATATCGTCCCGGCGATCGCGCAGCGGCGGCAGATGGATTTCGATGGCATTCAGGCGGAACAGCAGATCCGCGCGGAACCTTCCGGCGGAGACTTCTTCGTGCAGGTCGGCGTTGGTTGCCGAGAGGACGCGCGCATCGACGCGGATAGTGCGGGAAGAACCGACGCGCTCCATCTCGCCCGTTTGCAGAACACGCAACAGGCGGGTCTGCTGCGAAGGGGTGATGTTGGCGATTTCATCGAGGAATAGCGAGCCGCCGTCGGCCATTTCGAAGCGGCCGATGCGATCCTGCTTGGCGTCGGTAAATGCGCCGCGCACGTGGCCGAAGAGTTCGCTTTCGAAAATGCCTTCCGGCAGGCCGCCAGCATTCACGGTGACGAGCCGCTTTCCGGAGCGGCCGGAAACCGCGTGCAGGGCCTGGGCTACGAGTTCCTTCCCGGTGCCCGGTTCGCCGGTAATGAGGATATTGGCGTCGGACGGACCCACGTCGCGAATCAGACGCAGCACGGGTTGCATGGCGGGCGAATCGGCGATCATTTGCGGGGTGTCGCCCGATGCGCCAGGGCCGTCGTTCAACCCGCTGCGCAACATTTTGTTCTCGGCTTCGAGGCGCTGCCCGGTGCGCAGCGCGCGGCTGAGCGCAATCTGATTGCGCACGATGGCGATGACGCGCGAATTTTCCCAGGGCTTCTGGATGAAGTCGCGCGCGCCGCGCCGCATGGCCTCGACGGCGACTTCCACGCTACCCCATGCGGTCATGACGACAACCGGCAGAGTGCCGTCGATGGATTGGATCTGGGTGAGTAAGTCGAGGCCTTCGCGTCCGGAGGTGGTGTCGCGCGTGTAGTTGAGATCGATGAGGACGACGTCGAATTCGCGGCGCTCAATGGCGGCGAGAACACCGGCGGGGGAAGTCGCCATTTCCATCTGATAGCCTTCGGGTTTCAGGATCAGCCGAAGGGCTTCGAGGACGTCGGATTGGTCGTCTGCGATTAGGACGCGCGGCGCCATCCGGCTCTCTCCGACACGGGAAGGGGGATGTGCGGAACGCTCACGCGGCGTTTACCATCCAGCCGTCTTCCAGAAATATGGTGCGGTGCCCGTATTCCGCATTCCTTTCGGAGTGCGTCACTTGCACGATGGTGGTGCCTTCGTCGTTGAGCTTCTTGAAAAGCTCCATGATTTCCTGGCCTTGTTTCGAGTGCAGGTTGCCGGTGGGCTCATCCGCGAGAAGGATTTTGGGCGCCGCGATCACCGCGCGGGCGACGGCGACTAACTGCTGCTGGCCGCCGGAAAGCTGGTTCGGGAATAAGTCCTTCTTCCCCACCATATGAAAGCGATCGAGCGTGTCCGCCACTACAGCCGCGCGCTCCGAGCGTTTCTTATCGCGATAGGAAAGCGGCATGTCGAGATTCTCCGCTACGGTGAGGTTATCGATCAGGTGATAGCTCTGGAATACGAATCCGACATATTGCTTGTTGATATCGGCGCGCTGGCGCGGGTTCATCTTGTGGACGGGTTGATTATCCAGCCAGTATTCTCCCGTCCATGCGCCGTCCAGCATTCCGAGGATACTGAGCAAGGTCGATTTTCCGGAGCCGGAAGGCCCCATGATGGTGACAAATTCACCCTCCTTGATCTCGAGCGAGATCCGGCGGAGAACGAAAGTCTTGCTTACGCCTTGCTGGTAAAACTTTTCAATGTTGTTGAGTCGAATCATTCAATCACTATTCGTAGCGTAGCGCGACCATGGGATCAACGCGGGCGGCGCGGCGGGCGGGAACATAGCTGGCAAGGAAAGTGACGAACAGGACCACCAGGGTGATGGATGCCAGCGTGAGTGGATCTGTGGGCGAAACCTCATAGAGCAGACCGCCAAGCAGCTTGGAGGCGGCCAGCGACCCGGCGAGGCCGACGACAACTCCGATGCCGGCCAGCAGCATTCCCTGCCCGACTACCAGTTTGAAAATGCCGCCCTGCTGCGCGCCGAGGGCCATGCGGGTGCCGATTTCGTGGGTGCGTTGGGCAACCGAGAAAGAGATGACGCCATAGAGGCCCACCGCAGTCAACAGGAGGGCGACACCCGCGAAGATCACAAGCAAGAAGCTTTGGAAGCGCGGCTGGGCAAGCGACAAGCCCACGCGCTCATCCATGGTCCGTACGTCGTCAATAGGCAGGTCGGGGTCGATGTCGCGCAGGATGGCGCGAAGGGTGGGGATGGCGGCATGGGCATCGCCTTGCGAGCGAATCGCGAGCGCAGTGAAGTTATTGACAAACTGATCACGGGGAATAAAGACTTCCGGCAAGGATTTCTGGCCCACACGGTCTTGCGCAACATTGCCGACGACTCCGCAGATCTCGCGCATCGGCGGCTCGCCCTTGCCATGGCCGAAGCCCGGACGGACGCGCTTTCCGATGGGGTTCTCATTGGGGAAGAAGCGCTGCACGAAGGCCCGATTTACCAGCACCACGGGCACGCTTTTTTCCGAATCGCGCTGGTCGAAATCACGGCCCGCTATCAGCGGAATGTCCATGGTATGGAAATAGCCGGCCGAAGCAATATTGACGCGAGTATCTGGACGCTCGGAGACATTGGCGGGATGCCCTTCGATCTCAAGGCTGGTACTCATATCGTTGCCCGCCATGGGCAAGATGACAACATCTCCCGCGGCCGTTATGCCAGGAGATTCCGAAAGACGCTGTTGAATCCGGTTGAGAGCGGCTAACACCCGCGGGTCAGAGAATTTTCCCTCGGGAAACGTGAGGGACACACTGAGCACGCGGTTGGGATTGAAGCCCAGGTCGGAGTGGTTCAGTTTATCGAGACTGCGAATCAATAGTCCGGCGGCGGAAAGAAGCACTAACGCAAGAGCCACCTCGGCGACTACCAGGACGCTTCGCGCATTGTTGCCGGCAAGCCCTTCGGTGGACCCACGCGACCCGTCTTTCAAGGTCTCCGCCGCATCGGCCGAGGCGGCACGTAACGCCGGCACCAGACCGAACAGAATCCCGGTGATGAGGGAGATTCCGATGGCGAAGGCGAACACCCACAGATCCACGCGCGATTCGCCCAGCCGCGGCACATCCTGCGGACCGTAGTGAACCAGCAACGCATTGCCCCACCACGCAAGAAGCAGCCCCACCGCGCTTCCCACCACCGAGAGCAGAACGCTTTCGGTCAACACCTGACGCACCACACGCATTCGGCTGGCACCAAGAGCGGAACGAATGGCTAACTCACGACGGCGGGAACTGGCTCTGGCGAGCAGCAGGTTGGCCACATTGGCGCAAGCCACCAGCAGCACACAACCGACCGCACCCAAAAGGATCAAAATAACCGGCCGCATCTTCTGCGTCATCTGATCGAGAAGCGGAGCCATTGAAACTTTGCGATAGCGATTCGAGTTTGGAAACTTCTGCTCCAGTTGGGCGGCGATCACATCCACATCGGCCTGCGCCTGCGAGAGGGAGACGCCCGGCTTCAACAATCCGGCCATCTCCATGAAGTGCGCGCCACGCTGCTCGCCCATGGTGAGGCTTCCATCGGCGCTGCGGAGATCCGGTGAGAAGCCGAAAGTGGTCCACGCTTCGATCGGCTCGTTATTTACGGGGAAGTTGAATCCCGCTGGCATCACGCCGATCACGGTGTAAGGTTGACGCCGCAGAAGGATGGATTTTCCGATGATTGCCGGATCGCTTCCGAAGTATTTCCGCCATGCGCTCTGGCTGAGGACAACGGACATCGGACCGGTTTTATCCTCGTCTTCATCCGGCCGAAATGCGCGACCCATGGCGGGCTTGATTCCCAGCATGGGGAACATACCCCAGGAGACGACCGCAACCTGAATCACATCGGGCTGACGCCCCGATCCCGTTAGAGACCATGAGTCGTTGTGGAACGCGGTCATGTTCTCAAAAGAGTGGTTGCGCTGACGGATGTCGTGATAGTCCGGGTAACTCGCGTCGATAGCAGGAACGCTGCGCTTTGAGTTATAGGAGTTCACCGCAACGAGACGGCTGGCCGAGGGGAACGGCAACTGACGGAGCAGCACGGCGTTCACGACGCTGAAAATGGCGGTGTTTACGCCTGTGCCCAGTGCCAGGGCGATCACGGCGATGCAAGTGAAGCCGGGATTCTTGATCAGCATCCGGAGGGCGTATCGGAGGTCGGAAAGAAGAGTATTCATGTTACTCGTGCCTTAGGGCCTGGATGGGTTCGATTAAAGATGCGCGGCGCGCCGGGAGCCATGCGGCGGCACAAACGGCCGCGGCCAGCAATAGACAGACCACTGTATAGGTGGCGAAATCGAGCGGCTTTACGTCGTAGAGAAGTCCGGTGAGAGATCGCGACGCCAGCCACGCAATGGCCAGGCCGGCCGCGATTCCCCCGAGGGCGAACGTCATCGACTGGCGGACGACCATGCCGAGAATCCAACTCTGGCGCGCGCCGAGCGCGATGCGGATACCGATTTCACTGGTGCGCTGCTCGACGCTGTAAGCGACAACTCCATAAATGCCCACTACCGCGAGCAATAGAGCGAGCGAAGCAAACAGCACGAGAAGACTCATCTGGAAGCGCTGATTGGATTGCGATTCGGAAACGCTTTCACTCAGTTTTCGGACGCGGGTAATGGGCTGCTGTGGCTCGATGCTCCACACGGCCTGGCGCACCGCGGGCAGAAGCTTTCCCATTGGCAGGGCGGACGTTACGGCAAACTCGTGAATGGCGACGGGGTAGGCATCCACCTGGGCCGCCGCGTAGAATGCCGCCGGGTTCACCTTGCGATCCTGCCCGTAATAGTGCGCGTCCGCAGCCACGCCGACGATGCGCCGCCAGTCGCTCTCGCCCGTGCGCCGCAGACGGCGATTGATGGCGCTGGAACCCGGATAGTAAGCGTGCTCGAATGCCTGGTTGACGATGATCACGGGTTCCGCGCCGACGCGATCGTCGGGCGTGAAGGGACGGCCTTCGGTGATCTGGAGATGAAGCGTTTTGAAATAATCGACGCTCACCATTTGGGAATCGAGGTTAATCTGGTTCGGGTCGTCCCCCTCTTTGTTTTTCAGAGGACGATCTTGGCGCTCGTAGGAACTGACCCAATGGCCGCGTAGGGGGAATCTTCCAAAAGCCGCGGCTTCGACACCGGGGATGGCCTCTACTCGGTTCGCCAGCGTGGTGAAAAACTGCAAGCGGCGGACAGCTTCGGGATCTACCGCGGGCTTCGCGCCATCACCTGAACCATCGTGGTGGGAGGCACCCGGCTGAGGTGAGTGGTCCGGAAGGCTGATGTCCATTGCCACGACGCGTTCCGGCTCAAAGCCGAGCCCGACGCCGCGCAGCATGAGGAAGCTCTTCAACATTAGGCCCGCGCCAATGAGCAGAACCAGCGACAGGGCGACTTCCGCCGCCATCAGCCAGGAGCGCCAACGCATGACGCCAGATCCGGCTGTCTGGCGCGTACCCGATCCGTAGAGAGCGAGTTGCGGGTCTGCGCCGGAAACAATCCAGGCCGGCGCTAATCCGAATAACAGAACGGCGCCGCCGCAAACTACAAACGCGAACAGCAGCACCGGGAGGCTCAGGCCAGCCTCGCCGATGCGCGGCACATTCCCGACTGGCACCAGATGAATCAAATATTGGGTGAGCCACCAGGCCATCAAAACGCCGAGCGAACAGCCAGCCAGGGCGAGCGCGCCGGTTTGCACCAGCAGTTCGCGCATCACGCGGGAGCGGCGGGCTCCCAAGGCGATGCGGACGGCAATCTCGCGCTGCTGCCGCATGGCGCGGGCCAGCAGCAGATTGGCGACATTCACACAGGCGATCAGCAGAATCAATCCGACCGCGCCCAGCAAAACCAGCAGCGCGGTTCTGGAGCCGGCGGCCAGCTTCTCTCTCGCTGGCTCAATCTCGACAACCCTGCCGGCGTTCGTTTTCGGATACGCCTTTTCCAGACGCGCCGAGATGCCGCTGATTTCAGAGCGCGCCTGCTGGATGCTGACACCCGGTTTCAATCGTGCAAAACCCTCATCGAGCATGGTTCCGCGATCATTTACGGTTTCCGGATCATAGCAATCCGGAATGATGTATTCCAGGCGATCCTGCTCGGTGAATTGCGCAGGTGAGACAAACCCGGGCGGCATCACGCCGATCACTTCGTAAGGTTCGGCATCCATGCGGATCTGCTTGCCGATGATGTTCGGATCGGCTCCAAAATGGGCACGCCAGAACTCGTCACCCAGCACGATGACATGCGGCGCACCAAAGCGATCGTCACGCGGCGTGAAGCCACGGCCAATACGGGGACGCATTTCCAGCACATCGAAGAAATTGCCGGATGCGCGCGTGCCGGGCACGCGTTCCGGAGCGCCGCTGCCGGTGAGATTCCTCAGCACGTCGCCGATGTGCGCGATGCCGGTAAGGGTGCGATTGTGACTGTAGTCCTGAAGGTCGGCGAGACTCATGGAGAAGAATCCGCGTTCTTTCTGCGTCTCGAGAAAAGAAACCAGCCGTTCGGGATGAGGGTAAGGGAGCGGCTTCAACATCACCGCATCCACCACGCTGAAGATGGCGGTGTTCACGCCCACCCCAAGCGCGAGGGTGAGTACCGCGACGATGGTGAAAGCGGGTGTTTTGATCAATTGCCGCCAGCCGAAGCGAAGATCGAACAGGAGCGTGGTCATCTTATTCGTAACGGATCGCTTCGATCGGATCAGTCTGCGCCGCGCGGAACGCGGGGAACGCTCCGGCGGCGAGACCGACACCAGCCAGCAGCAGAGCTGCCAGGCTGAACACGCCGCCATCCGGCGGCGAGACCTGGAACAGGATAGCGCGCAGGAAACCCATGACGGGTAACCCAATCCCAATTCCCAGGCCGACCCCAATAAAACTCAGCGGCCGAAGCACCAGCGCATCCACTACGCTGAAGATGCCGATCGCGAGGACCAGCAAAGCCGTGAAGGCAAACCCCAGGCTTTGACGCAAGCGACGCGCCGCAAAGCGTAACTCGTGCATTTCGAGACTCCTTAGAAAGAAAAGAGAGTGCTATGCGGCGACTGTGGTTTCTTCGACGATACGCCCGTCGAACATGTGTACCGTACGGTCCGCGAACTTGGCGTAGCGCGGATCGTGCGTCACCATCACGATGGTTGCGCCGTTGCGATGCAGACCGCGCATCAACTCCATCACGGCCTCGCCATTGGCGGAGTCGAGGTTTCCTGTAGGCTCATCAGCCAGCAGCACGCTGGGACTGCCGGCCAGTGCTCGCGCCACGGCCACGCGTTGCTGTTGGCCTCCCGAGAGTTGCGAAGGATAGTGCTTCACGCGATGCGCCATGCCCACTTTTTCGAGCGCTTCCATGACGGCTTTCTTGCGCTCCGACCCAGGCATGCCGCGATAGGTTAAAGGCAGCTCCACGTTCTCGTAGACGTTCAGATCGCCAATCAGGTTGAACGCCTGGAAGATGAACCCGATCTCCCGATTGCGGATGCGAGCGCGGTCCTGCATGCGCAATCCGCTGGCTGGCTGGTTGTTCAGGATGTAGGTCCCGCCGCTGGGCGTATCGAGAAGCCCGAGGATGGCAAGCAGCGTCGACTTCCCGCATCCCGAAGGACCCGAGATGGAAACGTACTCGCCCTTCTTGATGTCGAGATGGATGCCCGCCAGCGCGTGGGTCTCCACTTCATCGGTGACAAAAACCTTGGTCACCTCCTCAAGGTGAATCAGGTTTTGGTAATCGGCGCTCATGTCTTCTCCCGCTCCTTCTCGTTCCTATTAGTGATTGAATCGAATGCGATCGTGCGAATCCCACTGGTTCATATCCGACAGAACCACCATGTCGCCGACCTTCAGTCCGTCCAGCACCTGAATGGTATTGACGGACGCCAACCCCAATTTGACAGTGACCCGCGTGGCATATTTTTCATCGGGCGTAATTTTGAACAATGTAACGGTGCTGTGCGGCTGGCCGATGGTCGGCCGGCCCACCTGTAAAACGTCGGCAAGATGTTCCAGTTCCACGGTTCCATCCACACTTTGATCGGGACGGGAGCCCTGGGGCAATTCGCCATCGAGAGCGACATCCACGAGGACAGAGCCGTTCACCGCGGCGGGATCGATGCGGATCACGTGTCCGGGAATGATGCCGTTATGGGTATCGATGGAAGCTTTCTGGCCGACCAGAACATCCTTGGCTTCGGTTTCCGTGATCTTGATCTGGGCTTTGAGTTTGCTGGGCTGCGTCACCTTGGCCAGAACCGCGCCAGCTGCGATCTGCTGGCCGACTTCAACGGGCAAATCCACCAGGACGCCGGGCGTGCCGGCGCGGACGTTGAGTTGATCGACTTCCTTCTTCTTCAGTTCGTACTGAGCCTTTAATTGCTCAATCTTCACCTCTTGGGCGTCTAACTGGGCCTTCACCGAGGAATCGATAATCTTCATGCGCTTATGCTCAAGCGCGTCCTTCTGGGCCAGTTCCTCGGCTTGCGCGACGGAAAGTTTCAGATCGACATCGGGAATGAGGCCGGCCTCGGCCAGTTTCTGGTCGCGATCGGCTTTCAACTTGGCCTGCTGGTAATCGGAATTCACTTGCGAGGCGGCGGCCTCTTTGTCGAACCCCTGGCTCTGCAACTGGACTTTCAGATCGGTATAAGCGGCCTGGGCCTCTTTGAGGCTGTACTCGGCGGCCATGGCGTCATTTTGCAATTCCGGGTTGTTGAGCGTCAGAATCACCGAATCGGTATTCACGAGGGTGCCGGGGCGGATGTAGATACGCTCCACGCGGCCGGCGCTCTCCGCCGGGATGAACAGAACTTCCAGCGGTACCAGAGTTCCGATGCCGCGCACCTGTACGATCATGGGGCCGCGCTTCACCGTGTCCGGCCAGATGGTACCCCATTCGACCGTGGGGGCCGCAGGCTGGAGATGATAGGCCGCGTAGGTGATTCCCGAGATGGCCACCAAAGCGAGCCCGGCCAGCACGAGGCGCTTGATCAGCTTGTTGCGTTTATGCGAAGGATTGCGTGGGACGTCCATACTCGAAGAGTTCCGTTGTGATAGGGCAATCGCGCTGCCATGCATTGCCGCTTGTAAGTGGTTGAAAAGTATACGCGGGGGAAGGGAGCGGTGTTCGCTTATGGGAAAGGTGGCACTCAGGGGCGAACAGTTTGGGTGGCTAGCGCGTCAGTGGGTCGCGTTTTCCGGCGCGAGGGTGCATCGGCGTGGCAGTTCGGAAGGGGAAGCAATGGCATCCTGCGCTCAGGATTTCGTCTGAGTCCCGCCCCGCTTCTAAGTAAGTCGCCCGC
>PLFE01000158.1 GCA_003136675.1 Bryobacterales bacterium | reverse complement strand
GCGCCGGAGCCGATTCGCTCGGCGCTGGTGGATGGCGCGCGCTGGTGGGACCAGGCGTTTCAGGCGGCGGGATGGGCTAAGGGGACATTTCGCGTGGATCTGCTGCCTGAGGGCGCGGACCCGATGGATGTGCGCTACAACATCATTCAGTGGGTGCATCGCTACACGCGCGGATGGTCGTATGGCGCGTCGATCTCCGATCCGCGGACGGGCGAGATCATCAAAGGCCAGGTGACGCTGGGCTCTTTGCGCGTGCGGCAAGACTACCTAATCGCGCAGGGACTGATTGCCCACTACGAGAATGGAAAGCCGGAAGATCCGCGCATGGTCCAGATGGCGCTCGCTCGCCTGCGCCAACTGGCGGCGCATGAGTTGGGTCATACTCTGGGTTTGGCGCATAACTACATTGCCAGTACCGAGGGCCGTGCTTCCGTCATGGATTACCCGCCGCCTTATATCACGCTCGATGCGAAGGGCGACCCTGACCTCGATCAAGCCTACGCTACCGGCATCGGAGAGTGGGACAAAGTTGCCATCAACTGGGGTTACCGCGAGTTCCCCCCGGCCACCGATGAACACATGGCTCTGGATGGGATTCTCACCGATGCTGCTAACAAAGGCCTGATCTTTCTGAGTGACGAGGATGCCCGCCCGCAAGGCAGCGCGCACCCGGCCACCCACCTCTGGGATTCGGGAGCCAATGCCGTGGATGAACTCAAGCGGATTCTCCAAGTGCGCGCCGCGGCCATCCAGCATTTTGACGAGCGGCGTATCCGCCCCGATGATCCCATGAGCAGTCTCGAAGATGTCTTCGTTCCTGTCTATCTCTACCATCGCTATCAGACCGAAGCTGCCTCAAAAGTTCTCGGTGGACTGGACTACACGTACGCGCTTCGCGGCGATGGACAAAAGGTGGCCGAGATCGTGTCTCCCGCCGAGCAGCGGCGCGCCCTCGATGTACTGCTGGAGACCCTCGATTCGCAACAGCTTGAGATTCCAGAAAGAATCCTGCGTCTGATCCCGCCGCCCGCGCATGGGTTTGAAAGGGGCAGGGAAGACTTTCACGGACGGACCGGAGTTACCTTCGATCCGCAATCCGCGGTGGACGCGGCCGCCGATCTCACCGTCAGTCTGATGTTGCATCCCCAGCGCGCCACGCGCCTGGTCGAATACCATGCGCGCGATTCGAAGAATCCCGGTCTCGACGAAGTGATCGATCGCTTGCTTACGGCCACCTGGAAATCGACCCGTACGAATCCGGCCCTGGCTGAAGTCGGCCGCACCGTGGACGATGTTGTCCTTTACCGCCTTCTCAGCCTGGCCTCGAACGACGCCGCGTCGGAGCAGACTCGCGCCATCGCCTTCTCCAAGCTCGATGATCTTCGGAAATGGGCCGCGGATCGCCATGCTCCCGAACCCCTGCAGCAGGCGCATTTGCGTTTCGCCGCGCACCAGATCGAATACTTTCTGAAGAATCCGAAAGAGATCCCGGTCAGCAAGCCCGCCGATGCGCCGGATGGTTCGCCGATTGGCGAGGATGTGGAATTCTAACCACGCGCCTTATCTTACGCGCGCACGGAAAGCCAGGTCAGCATTTCCCGCAGCGCCTCTCCGCGATGGCTGACCGCAAATTTATTCTCCGCCGGAATTTCGCCTAAGGTCTGGCTGAACGGCGGATAGAAGAAAAGCGGATCGTAGCCAAATCCGCCGGTGCCGCGCGGCGCAGTTAGAATTTCTCCCTCAACGGTGCCTCGGAAGGTACGAATCATTTGCCCGCTTTGCGCCAGCGCAATCACGCAGACGAAGCGCGCGCGCCGGTCGTCCTGATTCTTCAGACGTTCTAAAAGCAAAGCGTTGTTCGCCGCATCATTCGCATGCTCACCCGCGTAACGCGCTGAATACACCCCTGGAGCCCCGCCCAGCGCATCCACCTCCAGGCCTGAGTCGTCCGCAAAAAGCAATCCTTCGGTGAAGCGGCTGTAGTAGATCGCCTTCTGCTCGGCATTCTCCTCGAAGGTCGCGCCGTCTTCCGGGCTCGGTGGAATGTCCCGCATCGCTGGCACGGCTTCCACATTCGCACCGGCCAGCCGGAACTCGCGCAATTTCCCTGCGTTCGTTGTTGCGCACCAGAGTCTGGCGTTTTCGTTCACTTTGAAATCGGGGCCAGCTTTTTCTGAAGCGCGATTAGATCCGCTATGCCATCGCGTGCCAGCGCCACCATACTGGCCAATTGCTCGTCGTCAAACGCTTCCTGTTCCGCCGTGGCCTGCAGTTCGATGAAGCGTCCACTCCCCGTCATGGCCACGTTCATATCCACTTCCGCCTTGGAATCCTCCTCGTAACAAAGATCCAGCAGCGCTTGACCCTTGTGAATCCCGACGCTGATTGCCGCAGCGTAATCGCGCAGCGGATTCCGCTTGATCGAGCCTACCTTGCGCATCTTCTCGATCGCCATCGAAAGCGCCACGAACGCTCCGGTGATGGATGCCGTGCGTGTGCCGCCATCCGCCTGGATCACGTCGCAATCCACAATCACGGAGCGTTCGCCGAGTGCGGACAGGTCCGTTACGGCCCGAAGCGACCGTCCGATCAGCCGTTGAATCTCATGCGTTCGCCCACTCAGCTTGCCCTTGTTGACTTCGCGCGCGGTCCTCGTCCCCGTAGCGCGCGGCAGCATGGAATACTCCGCCGTCACCCATCCTTTGCCCGTATTGCGCAGGAACGGTGGCACGGAGTCCTCTAGCGTAGCGGCGCACAGCACGCGCGTGTTGCCCACCGTGATCAATGCCGAGCCTTCCGCCGTCGCGAGATAATCCAGCTCAAACCGCACCGGACGCATTTCATCCGGCTTTCTGCCGTCAACTCGCATATTTCATCACCAGAATCAGAAATAGAAAAACAAAGACCACACCGGCGATTACGATGATCACGCAGGGCCAGCCGGCGCGGGGCTGCGGTGCGGCCTTCTTGCCGCTGGGGTTTTTATATTTAGCCATCGTGACAGTTCAGAATGGAGAGTGAGCATGACAAGCACGCCAGCACGGTTATGGGTAACCCTCAGTGTACTGAGTTCTATTTTCGGGTCGTGTACCCGCCCTGTGGAGCCGCCGGAACTGCCGCAGTCCGTGTCGCCGGGATGGCAATTGATCGGCGTCCAGGAAGTCACCCCCCACGCGGTCTGGATCGCCAGCTATTCCGGCCCTGGCGCGGCGCATGTGCGCATCTGGGCCGTCCGTGGCAGCGCGGAAGGGCTCGACCGGATGCAGAAATGGCAGCCCGAAGCAAATACTGTGGTCTTCTACAGCGAACGCTATTTCGCCGCCGTGGATTGGACCAACGTCGATCGCACGCAGGTGGGGCCTCTGGTGCGGGCGATCGAGCATGCTACTGGGGTTCAGCCCAGCGCGAGACAATGAGCGCGAGATAATAAGAAAGTGCAGCGCCAGGCTCTCGCTCCCGTCGAGCGCTTCTTTCAGTTCGCTCTCCTCGGTCTGGTCGCCAGCGGTTACCTGGCCATCGCGGGGTCGGGTTACGTGGACGCGCCCACGGTTCTCTTGGCGGGCATCGGCCTCATCTGGCGCGCGGCCATCATCTCCGGCGCCCGCCGCTTGCAAATCCCGGAGCGCGCGGTCACCATCGCCACGATCGCGTACATGGTGTTCGCGCCCATCGATTACTTCTTTCTCGCCAAGACATGGATTGCGGCGACGGTGCACGTGGTCTTCTTCGTGGCCAGCGTGAAGACCTTAACGGCCCGTACCTCGCGAGATTACTTGTTCGTCTCGGCCGTGGCCTTTATCGAACTGCTCTCGGCGGCATTATTCTCTTCCAGCGGCACCTTCTTTTTCTGCCTCGCGGTTTACCTGCTCTGCGGTGTGGCCGCGCGCGCGGCATCGGAGGTGTACCGCTCCGGGGAAGGCGAAATCGTGGTGGCGCCCGCCGGTCGCGGCCGCGCGCCTCTGCGGATTGCGGTGGTCTCCGGATTGATGACTGCCGGCATTCTGATTCTTACGGCGGGTCTGTTCTTCATTCTGCCCCGTACCGCGAACGCAGCGCTGCACCTGCTTGCCTCCAACCGCTATCACCTCACCGGCTTTTCAAACGACGTCATGCTGGGCGAAGTGGGCGAACTCAAGAGCGATTCCCGTCCCGTGCTCCACGTGAAGCCGCTCTCAATCAACGGCATCGCGAAACCGGCCGCTCTTCCCCTCAACTTGAAGTGGCGCGGACTGGCTCTGGAACGTTTCGACGGGCATCGCTGGTCCACCGACCCCGCCAGCTTTCGACCCGTCCTCGAAAGGGAGTCTGGCCTCGTCAGCGTTGCTGACGAGTGGCAGCGCCGGCGGCGCGGCCAGCGTGCTCTTTACCGGGTGGAAATCCAGAACGTAGACGCCGACGCCCTGTTCGCCGCCGGTGTTCCGGAGTACCTGAACATCGGGCCGGCGCGCGTTTCGCGAGCGCCCAGCGGTGCATTTCGATTCGGCTTCGTGCCCGCGGACACACTACGCTATGAAGTCTACAGTTTCATTGGACCGGAGACTGGCCCGCCGGAGCCGCACCGGTTTCGTTTGACCGTCACGGAGCGCGAACAGAACCTCCTGCTGCCGCCTCTTGATCCGCGCATCGCCGAACTGGCTCGGCAAATGACTCTCGGGGCGACAGACGATCTAACCCGCGCCCGCGACATCGAAACCCGTCTGCGGCACGACTACGCGTACTCGCTCGATCTTCCCTCCATCGAAGTCCGCGACCCCGTTTCCAATTTCCTGTTCGTGCGCAAAAGGGGCTATTGCGAATACTTCGCCTCCGCCATGACGGTGATGCTGCGCGGTCTCGGGATTCCGGCGCGCCTGGTCAACGGTTTCCAAAGCGGCGTCGCGAATCCGTATTCCGGAACGGTGGTGATTCGCGCCTCCGACGCGCATACCTGGGTGGAGGCTTTCTTGCCTGAAACCGGGTGGACTGTTTTCGACCCCACTCCCGCTGGGGCGCCTTCGCAGCAAAACTTGTGGACCACCTTCGCTCTCTACATGGACGCTGCCGACACGTTCTGGCGTGATTGGGTATTGAGTTACGATTTGGGACGTCAGATTTCTCTCGCATACCGTCTGGAGTCGCAAGCGCGTGGGTTCCGGACGAACGGTTGGTTCGCGAATCCGCAATGGCTTGTGGGCGCTGTCGGGCGAGCGGGATACTGGGTCTCTCAACGTGGTCGTTTGTTGATCGCGTTGGCGGGCGCTATTCTGTTGGTCGTGTTTGGCGCGGGCCAGTTGCGGCGCTGGAGACCGAATCGCGCGGCCCGGCAGGGGCGGTCGGCGCCCAGCGACGCCACCATGTTCTATTCGCGCATGCTGCTCACCATGAAGCGGCGAGGGTTTCAAAAGCCTGCCTGGTTCACGCCGCAGGAGTTCGCCGACAGCGTGCCCTCCGCCGCCGGCGCGGACCTCGATCAGTTCACTGCCGCTTACTACGCCCTGCGATTTGGCGGCAAGCCGGAAGCCGCGAGAAAAATGGTGGACGAGTTGGATAAGCTGTCTCACGTATGAGGAAGCTGATTCTTGTTGGCGTGATTGTCGGATTCGCGGCGCTGGCCATTACCCGCTCGCCTGATCTGGATTTCACGCGTATCATGATCGACGTCGGTCCGGGGGAATCCTGCGCTTTCGCCGATATCAATGGAGATGGAAAGCTCGACATCGTATCCGGTGAGAACTGGTTCGAGGCGCCCGCCTGGAAGAAGCACCGTTTCCGCGAGCTGCCCTATGTCAGTTTCTATGTGGATAGCTTCAGTGCGCTCCCCATGGACGTGAACGGCGATGGGCGTGTCGATCTGATCGACTGCGCCTGGTTCGGCAAGAAGCTTTGGTGGAATGAGAATCCGGGCAAGCCCGACGTTCTTTGGAAAGAACATGTGATCGACGAAGGGCACCACGTCGAATTCGCTTTCCTGGTGGACCTGGAGAACTCAGGCAAGAAGCGTGACATCCTGCCGGAGTATGGAGACCCCGATGCTCCCCTGGCCTGGTACGAACCGAAAGATGGTGGGTTCGTCAAGCACGTAGTGAGTTCCCAGAGCTATGGCCATGGGATCGGCGCGGGCGATGTGAATCATGATGGACGTACCGACATCATCACCCCGAAAGGTTGGTTCGAAGCACCGCCCGATCCCCGCACCGGTAAGTGGATTTTTCACCCCGACTTTGACTTGGGCACGGTAGGGTTCATCTATGTGCTCGACATCAATGGCGACGGGCGGCCGGACCTGATCACCACCCGGGCGCATGACTATGGTTTCTTCTGGATGGAACAGAATGCCGACGGTACCTGGAAGCAGCACATGATCGATGACGGCTGGGCGGGCGGTCACGCGATGACCATGGTGGATTTGAACGGAGATGGCCAACTGGATTTTGTCACCGGTAAACGCTACTTCGCGCATAATGGACACGACCCCGGCGAGCGTGAGCCGCTGGGGATTTATTGGTACGAGTTTGTCCGTTCCGGCAATGGCCAGGTGGATTGGGTGAAGCACGTCATCGACTATGGCTCCCGGGCGGGCGGCGGCATGCAGATCGCTGTTGCGGATCTGCACGGCGATGGGTTATTGGACATGGCTGTGGGCGGGAAGAGCGGATTGTTCTTGTTTGAGCAAGTGAGACGGCGTAAGTAGCGCGTATTTGGCGCGTCCTCACGGCCAAACGCTGTTTATCTTCCACATCCGCAAGCTCGCCACCTTCGCCGCCCCGCCATTTGAAAACACCTCAATCCCATCACTCGCAGCCGCGGGGAAGACACGATCGGAAATCACCCGTTCCCCGTCCCCCGCGAATACTTCCACTGACGATGTATCAAGCAAAATATGCAGCGTCACGAACTTCCCCAACCGTAAAGGCGCAGTCTGCCGTCCGGGAAACTTCGGACTGAAATCCGATCTCCCAGACTTCGTCCGGTCCACATACAGGTGGCCATCGCTGGTCACTCCCACGACAGTTCTTTCCGTCGCCCCTTTATGCACCTGCAACCCAAACTCTTTGGCGCTTCCTGGTTCAAAGGTCGCGATAATCTCCATCTGGTGGCCATGGAAGCCCTTGTCCGCGATGTCCTGGTTGGCGGAAGCGATATCCCGGTCGCGCATGCCCAGTTCCGTACCGTGTAGCGTAGCCAGACTGCTCACCGGCCTCTGCATCAGCCGGATCCCGGCCGGCGTGCCGCGCAGCATCAACTCCCTCGGAATGGCCATCGCTCCCCGCTGTGGCGCGGTGGGCTCGTCATTGGCATATTCCCAGTTACTGAACCAGCCAATCAGGTACTTACTCATGTCGCCTGGCGGTGAATCGTAGTAAGTCACTGCCGCGTAGTAGTCCTTACCCCAATCCGCCCACAGCGTCTGTTCGGCGGGGTTGTCGTTATGGAACGCCGTTCCATCGAACTTACCAACGAAATACTGCACTGCCGAGCCGCCCTGCACGCCGCCTGGGTTCACGTTCACAATCAGCACCCATTTGCGCGCGTCGGTCTTCTCGGCGGCGGACATCTCGAACAGGTCCGGACACTCCCATTGCCCGCCCGTCGCCCCGGCCGGCCCAAACTCACTCAGCAGCGCCCACTGCAGCAGATTCTTCGAACCATAGAAACGGATCTTGTGTTCGTTCGGAAGCGAGACCGCCATCACCCATTTCTTCGCCGGCGCATACCACGTGACTTTCGGATCGCGAAAATCCTTCATATGCAGATCCAATACCGGATTCCCTTTGTACTTGGTAAAAGTCCGGCCCCGATCGTTACTCACCGCGATATTCTGTGTCTGCAGCGTCGCAGTATGCCCGGTATAAATGGCAATCAAACATGAAGGATCGTTCGGTTCTGTCGATTGGCAAAGCCCGCTCGCATCATTCGCATCCACCACAGCGGACCCGGAGAAGATCATGATTCCGTTCTCTTCCGGAATCGCCACAGGCAGTTCCTTCCAATGCAGCAGATCTTTACTGACTGCATGGCCCCAGCTCATGTGCCCCCACTTGTCGCCAAAAGGATTGTTCTGGTAGAAGAGATGGAACTCTCCCTTGTACCAGACCAATCCGTTGGGATCGTTGGTCCACGTCCGAGCCGGCGAGAAATGATATTGCAAACGCCAGAGTTCGTGATAGAGCGTGACGGATGCGGCCAGGAAGCCGGCCAGCGCCGCGGCGGCTGGAAGAAAGCGTTTCATTGGATGGGCTGTTCGAGTTCTTCGATGTTCCACTCGGGAATCGCGCCGTGCCGGCTTGCCACTAACGCACCCACGCGGTTCGCATAATCCGCAATGCGGGCCGCAGGCCAGGTGGCGACCACCCCGTGAAGAAACGCCGCGGAAAAAGCGTCTCCTGCCCCAATGGTGTCGGCGACCTTCACGGCGACGGCGGGTGACTCGGCATACTCTCCGCCGGAAAAAACGGCGCAACCCTTTTCACCACGCGTTACCGCAATCGCATCCAGCCCGAATAAACGCGCTTGCGATTTGCAAAAGTCCTCCAGCGAGCAGCTTGTGCGACCGCCAATCGCCTCCGCCTCGCTGTCGTTCAGCTTCACAATCGACGCCATCGCCATTAACTTCTCCACCAGCTTCAGGTCATAGTGACTAGGCCGTAGGTTCACGTCGTAGAAATGGATCGATTCCGGAAACGTCTCGAGGATGCGCTCGGTCGCGCGATGCGCCGGTTCGAAGGTTTGTAGCAGAGTGCCGTAACAGATAGCGTCAAAACTATCGGCTAGCAACGCCTCCGAAGGGGTGAGAAAGTCATAGGCGCCGGGACGGACAATTTGCCACTGTGCATTGCCCGCCTCTCCCGAAAGCACAGTCGCGATACCGGTGTCCGCCTGCCGTGTCACCGAGAGGTAGCGGGTATCCACGCCCAGCCGTTCGGCCATGGCGATGGCACGGCGTCCGCGCTCGTCGCTCCCCACGGCGCTCAGAAGCGAAGCGCTGTCGCCCAGCCGCACCGCATGCGCGGCCAGGTTAAAAGGCGCGCCACCCAGGTACTCTTCGCCGCCGATGACATCCCACAGGATTTCGCCAATGCTAAGAAGTTTCAACCGAGAACGATCCTATCACGCTGATACAATTCCTGTCGATGCGAGTCTCCCTTTCCATTTTGTATCTGGCTTCTGCCATCACCATGGCCGCCGCGCCCGTCGATCCGCCTTTGGATCGGCAAGGCGTCGAATTCTCCCACGCCGGCGCGAAGGCGCTTCTGCTCGATCTTCACGTTCCCGCGGGACCCGGCCCGTTTCCTGCCGCCATTCTTGTCCACGGCGGCGGTTTCGACGGCGGCAGCCGAAGCACCAATGTCCGGCCGCTTTTCAATGTGCTGGCGGATGCCGGCTTCGCGTGGTTCAGTATCGATTATCGTTTGGCGCCCGAAGCTCGCCTTCCCGAGGCGATGGGGGATGTCAACGCGGCCGTCAAGTGGGTCAAGGATCACGCCGCAACCTACCACGTGGACGTTACTAAGATCGCGCTCATCGGCGAATCCGCGGGCGGCCTTCTGGTGAACTATGCCGGAACGCACGAAACCCGCGTCGCCGCCGTCGTCGATATCTACGGCCCGGTGGATTACGGGAAACTGGCCCTGCAGCGCCGCGATCATCCGGAGAGATTCAATATGAAGACCATCGATGCGCACGCCGCAAACGGTGGCGGCATCCATTTCTTCGGCGTCGAGCGGCTGGACGCCGCGGGCCTCGCGAAGCTGCAGGCACTGGCGCCCATCACGGCGGTGCATGCCGGCATGCCGCCGTTCCTTTGCATTCACGGGACTAAGGACGATCAGGTGTCCTATGAGCAATCCCCCGCGATGTGCCAGGCAATGCAAAAAGTAGGAGCATCCTGCGAATTGATTACCGTCGAGGGTGGCGGCCACGGGATGAGCACATGGCGCGAGCTTGAAATGCAGCACTGGAAGCCGGAAATGATCGCATGGCTCAGAAAGACGCTGACTGTGAACTAGCCGTTATTCAAACCGAAGGGCTAACGCGGGATCTACGCGGGCGGCCCTCCTTGCGGGTATCCAACTGGCGAGCAGCGGCACGCCAGCCAGCAGCAAAGCTACCGAAACAAACGTCGTTGGGTCCGTTGGCCGAACTTCAAATAAGAGGTTCGCGAGCACGCGCGTGAGTAAAAGTGCTCCGCATGTGCCCAGCAGTACGCCGCTGATCGCCAGCGCCAAGCTTTTTCGCAACACCGTTCTGACCACATTTCCTACTCCGGCTCCGAGCGCCATGCGGATGCCGATCTCGTGGGCTTTTTCGCTGACTGAGTAAGCCAGCACGCCATAGATGCCCGCGGCAGCAAGTAACAGAGCAAGCAGAGAAAACACCGCAAGCAAACGCCGATTGGAAGCGCGGCTCAGTCGTCGTGGCCGCAATGACATCCCGCATCGTCGAGATCGACTGCGCGGGTTGATTCTGATCCACATCCCGAAGCACCGCACGCATCGCCGTTGCGGCGTTCANNGCCGGATCGGCCGCCTGCGTCAAGCCCTGCTGCCGGATGTCATCCACAACTCCGATGATCGTCAGCCAGTCTCCTGCACCCGGATGATCTTCCATGGAGATTCGCTTGCCGATCGGGTCCGCGCCGCGCCACAGTTGCCGCGCGACGGACTCGCTGATGATCACAACGCCCGGCGCGTTCGAAGTATCGCGATCCGTAAAGTCCCGGCCGAGCCGCAAACGAATCCCAATTGTGCGGAAATAACCGGGACTGACAACCGGCTTGTCTACCATGTAATCCGGCGGCAAGTGACGGCCGTCTTCAATCTGAAAGGCCCCAGCGACGAGTCCCTCGCCGAGACGTAGCCTGTTCACCGCGCCAGTGGACAGAATCCCCGGTAACTCAGATAGCTTCTCCAGTGTGCGAGTGTGGAAAGTCGCTAGCTAGCCCGCAAAGGGTG
>PLFE01000010.1 GCA_003136675.1 Bryobacterales bacterium | reverse complement strand
GCCCAGATTCCCGGGCTGGCGGGGGGAAATGCGAAGGCGATCCTCGACCCGACTGGAACCTACGCATTTGTTCTCGGTGCAAGCGGGCCGAGCAGCAACGCTGTAGCTGTCGTCAACCTCGCAAAGTCGGCGGTAGTTGCCTATATCCACGTCGTCAACGGCGAGCCGATGGACATCGCGCTTTCGCCAAATGGCAAACAACTCTTTGTGTCGACGCTAAGCAGCGGGGACGCTGTCGACGGCGGCGTGCCCGGCGGCACCGCTCCCGAGGTCCAGCAGACGGTGTACAAGTGCACGGCAGTCCCCGGAATCTGCGTTTTCAACACTTCGCCGTTCGCCGTCGCTGGCAAGGTGACGGCCGTTAGCGGCTTCCTCGCAGTCAGCCAGGACGGGAACTCGCTATACGCAACGGGCGAGCCCGGGCAGTACAACTCGTTCGTGCTGGTGAACACTGCGTCTCTCGCGGTGTCGAGAATAAAAATTACGTCGGGATACATGGCTACAGCGATAGCCGTGGCCCCGTCGGGAAACCGCGCAGCGCTGCTCGCGGAAAGCGCAACCGCGTCGGTTTTCCTTCTGGACACGACGACGAACGAGATCACCGGGACCCTGCCGCTGCCAGCGCAATCGCTCACGCCGGTCGAGGTTGGAGGGAACGTAATGGCCTTCAGCCCGGACGGCACGTCGCTCTGGACGGTTGTCGGTATCCCCGGCGACCCCGCTCCGCAGACGCTCGTCGGCCAGAGCTTCCCGTCGGGGGATGTTATCGCCCAAACACCGCTGCCTGCGAATACAAACGCGTTCGCGGTAGTGTTCTAACCGGCCGTCGCGTTTTGCCGAGGCACAACGGGCGGGCGGGATGAGTCCGTCGCGGGATCCCTCCATGAACGGGGGCTCGGGGATTTCCAAAGCGTGGAACAAACTATACAGACCAACGACCTGGTAGCGGCGCGGCGATCGAAAAACCTCTTGCAGGAATGGGAAGAGGTCTAGAGGTTTCGAGCGTGATCGAGGCGAACTGAGCAGCCTGTGGCGATGACCGCGGAAATCGAAAAATGGGATTCACTAAGTTATCACAAGGGCGTTTGGACCGGAAGAGCCGCCTAAAAGGGCCGCCGCCAAGATTGGCCGACCCCACGGCGGTTGCATGAGAATCACTAAGTCATTAATTTCGCACGGTCGCGAAAGTAGTTCCTCAAGAGCGGGCTTAACGCTCCAGATAAATTCCGAAAGCCCAGAGCGTGTTATCGACCGTCGTGAAGTAAACGCGGCCGTTCGCCAGAGTCAATCCGGAAAGAGTCGCGGGAACGGGTACCTGGTCTTTGGTCGAGTACACTTCCTTCCCCGTGGCAGCATCGAAAGCATACAGCGTCGCATGGCTGGAGCCCTTCGGGTACTCGTTGAATCCGTACTTTCCCGCGGAAAGTACGAACAGCATTCCACCGGTGATGACCGGAGGCTCCGGAGAGATGATGTTCTCGGAAGCCCACACTTTCGTGAGCACCGGCTTTCCATCCCGTTCTTCCAGTTTCACCCCCACGATCGAGCCGGTCTCGGAATCACTCCATACTGGGGCGTAGATCCAGCGCGCGCCATCCGGATCCTCATAGCTTGACAAGCCGCCCCAAATCCTGCCCGATGAGGCAATGGGCTCCGTTTGAGAAAGCGGCGTCCCCATGGATCGCGAATCCAGCAGTACCAGTCTGCCCTCATTGGTGGCCGAAACGATGACGTCATGCTCTTTGTAGCTGAACACCACCGGCGTAGGCGAGATCAAATTTGCCGTGCGGAAATAGACCTTCGGAGCCGTGTACGACTGCAGGAGCTTCAACTCTTTCGCGCTCAGCGCCAGCACATCGCCATCCCCCGTGCGCGTGTAAACCGTACCGTCGGCGCCCATCGCCAATCCGCCAAGTTCAGGTAGCCCGCCGCCGGGTGGCGCGAAAGTGACCGGAGGCGCAGTGCCGCTTAAATCCAGAGCCCAAACCGCATCCGGAGTTCCGCCGCACCTGCCGCTGGTGGTCGCATACAGGAAACCGTCTTCGAACGTGAGGCTTGACGGCCTCGCGTTTGGCGGAACGAACTGCATGGCCGGCGTCAAGTCCTCGCCGTTCGAAGTGTTCAACACGNNCGTGCACTTTCCCGTCGCTCGCGAGGGTAAATACAGGACGCGGAGAACCAAAATGGCTTGGCCTCAGGAAAGCCGGCCCGGTAGCGTCCGGCTCTACGTCCGGACCACCGGGGGCCGGTTTCGCCGCTGGGGCGGGCTTTCTGGCGGCGAAATTAATCGGCGGAATCAGCGCCGGCGTGGCAGCTGCCGAACATCCCGCTTTCGACTTCGCTACATCGAAATGCCGTTCCCAGAACTTGCGCTCCAGGTCCGCATCCAAAGCCCACATGTTGCCGGAGCTGCCCGCCACGAACGCCAGTTCCTTAAACCCGCGGTATGAAATCAGCAGTCCGATCACCACCGGCGCGCTGAGCGAATGCGGACCGCCGGCCTTGATATCCAGCTTCTGTTTCAGAACCAGCTGGAAATCCTTGACGTTCTCGCGCGTGATTCTGGAGTCCGTCTTCTCCCACCCTGTGCGCTGCGCATTGCCTCCAAACAGCGGCCAATCAATGGGACGCCCTTGAGCCAAAATCCCGCGCGCCGAAACCAGAGACAACAGCAGAAACGCAAAGATGCCCTTCACGCTACTGGCCCTCCAGGCCGAAGCAGTACAGCACGCTATCGTACGTGGCGATATACACCCGCCCATTGGCCACGGAAAGCCCGCTGAAGTGGTTGAAAGAGGTGATTTGGTCTCCGCTCGAATAGAGTTCCTTCCCGGTCTC
>PLFE01000056.1 GCA_003136675.1 Bryobacterales bacterium | reverse complement strand
GTTGTAAAGAATTATCTAAGACAGGAGATTAGCGGCGCATCCGCAATGCCAATTGGCGCGACGCGAAATCACGATAGCTTCCACGCCTTTGTTTCAAGGCCATCCGTCGTCGCGGATTAGCTTGAGCACATCCTCCTAGCTCACCGAGTCCGGGACCTCTAGAGCGGAGCCTCACAATAGGCTTGCCAGGTTTTTTCGCTAATTCCCATACGAAAATCAATCCATCGCTTGACATATTCCCATATGAGAATATATTCTGACGATATGGCGCGCGCAGCTACCACTTCCGACGCTTTCAACGCTGTCGCCGAGCCCCGCCGGCGGGACATCCTGAGCTATCTCGCGCTTCAGGAACGCCCGGTCGGTGATATCGTGTTCACTCTGGGATTGGAGCAGCCCTCGGTCTCCAAGCACCTTCGTGTGCTGCGGGACGTGGGGCTCGTGAATATGCGCCGCGACGGCCGGCAGAAATTCTACCGGACGAACGCGGAGGCAATCCGGCCGCTCCATGAGTGGACCGGCGAATTTGAACGCTTCTGGAAACACCAATTAACCCGCATCAAAGAACGCGCCGAAGAAACGGAAGAAGAAAAGGAGAACGCATGACCCTGACGACACAATCAATTGAGGACCTGACGCTGAACATCACGCAGGAGATCCACGTTCGAGCGGCTATCGAAAAAACCTTCGCGGCTTTGCTGGAACAACTGGGGCCGCGAAACGAGAGAGGCGCCGGCGACCCGATGCCCATGAAGCTTGAGGCGTGGCCCGGTGGGCGTTGGTATCGCGACCTCGGCGACAACAACGGGCATTTCTGGGGCAGCGTCCAGGCCATCAAACGGCCGACGCTGCTCGAAATCACCGGCCCGTTATTCGCTTCTTATCCCTTTTTGTCGAATGTCCAATATCGCCTCACCGCGGTTGAAGGAGGAACGCTCATCGCGTTCCGGCACAGCGCGCTCGGGTTCATTCAGGATGAACACAGGGCGGGCATCAACATGGGCTGGGCGGCTATGCTGGATCGGATACAAAAAGACGCCGAGGCCTGATAGCGTGGAGCAGAGAAAAGGAGAAAAGCAATGGCGACAAGCCAAACGAAGTTAGAACTCCCGAAAGTCGTGTCCCCGGCCGAGTGGCTTGCGGCGCGCAAGGAACATTTGGCAAAGGAGAAGGAATTCACGCGCCTGCGCGATGAGCTGAGCCGGCAAAGGCGCGAACTGCCGTGGGAGAAGGTGGAAAAGCAGTATATGTTCGAGGGTTCGCGGGGGACCGAATCGCTCGCCGATTTGTTCGGAACGCGCAGCCAGCTACTGATGTATCACTTTATGCTCGGTCCGGGATGGGAGGAAGGCTGCAAGAGTTGCTCATTCCTGGCCGACCATTTCGACGGCGCCGCCATACACCTGGCTCAGCGGGACGTGACGTTCCTGGTGGTTTCGCGCGCGCCGCTGGCGGAGATCGAAGCATTCAAGAAGCGCATGGGCTGGCAGTTCAAATGGGTCTCTTCGTTCGGAAGCGATTTCAACTACGACTACGGTGTGTCGTTCACCAAGGAAGAGATAGCCGGCGGCAGCGCGCTTTACAACTACGGCTCGATCGAGTTCCCCATCGAGGAAGCGCCGGGCGCGAGTGTCTTCGCGAAGGACGCCGCCGGCGACGTCTTTCACACGTACTCCACCTACACACGCGGACTGGATATTCTGGTGGGCGCGTACAACCTTCTGGATCTGGCGCCGAGGGGCCGAGACGAAGAAAGCCTGGCATTCTCCATGGCATGGGTTCGCCATCACGACCGGTACGGTGACGGCTACTTGGTCGATCCGGCGGCGCTCTACTCGGCTCCCGAAAAGTCCGGAGGGGAGTGCTGTTCCGGCGAAGAGACTTCTTGAGCTTGGCCTCGAGGAGCGCTCACCGCCCCTCTACCGCGCCAAATAAATACTCTCTCCCCATCCGATTGTGCATCGAAAAACGTAAAAGGCTTGTAAACAGCACAACGCACAGATAAGAAGGGTTTGAAGTAGCGCAATTGCGTGGTAGAGTTTTTCCAAGAAAGCGGTGACCCAGATGCGGCTCTCCTTTGCGGTGGAAATGGCGGGGATTTCCATTCTCGCCGCGGCGATGGCATTTCCTTCGAGTGCATTTTGCGCCCAGGTGGACGAACAATCCGGCGACAGCGCGGCCGCTCGCGACGCGCTGCTGCAGGCCATCGAGCGCAATCCCAACGACGTGGATGCGTTGGGCTCGTACGCGGAATTCCTCGACCGCTATCACGAGCGCGGCGCGCGGGCGGCCTATCGCAAGTGGCTGGCGGCGCTGCCGGCAGGTTCCCCGCATGCCGCTTCCACCCAGCGTCGGCTGGTGATGCTGGATCTGATCGAGGGCGACCGGGCTTCAGCGGAGAAGGATATTGCGGGCACGGGGTTAACCTTGCCGGTTGCGGGGCAGGCTCCGAAAGGTACCTCCGAATCGGAAACCGCGGCTGGATATGGGTATCTCGAGATCCCCGGCCCTTTGCGCTCTTTCTCGCGTATGGCGGCCATTGCGCAAGACGCGCCGCCGGAAGAAGTGATGTCGGCAGTGGCGCGCAACGTGGTGATGAATGGCTACGAGGCGTCCCGCTCGAGCGAAACGCTGGAGCCAACGGAATACCTGAAACTGCTGGTGCGCTATGTTTCCCAGGCGCGCGAACTGGATAAGCTGGCGGGCGCGGGCAAGGTGATCAAAATCGATGCATGCGAGTCCGCGCAGACGGGCGAACTGCTGCGCGTCATCGGATTCCGGATGCGCGGCGGTTGCGGTGCGGAGGTGGTGCTTGAGACCGTGAATGCCGCGCGGGCGTTCCTAACCACAGACTCGGGTTTTCCTACGGCGGACCTGGAGCAGGCACTGCGCACGAACCGGCCGTTCAGCTACGATTTTCATTCCGCCCACGTTCCGATCCTGTATGGCCCCGATTATTGGGTAACGCCGAAAGAAAAGGGCAACGGCACCGTGCTCGACGCGTTTCTGGACGACCCGTCCCTGTGCCGCTTCTATCTCGGGATGGCCAAGCTCGACCGGGCTACAGCGGATGCATTGAAGGCCGGCGTGCCGGCGCCCCGGCTGCGCACCTACGCGCACGTTCTGGATTTCTTTGGCGGGATGTTCGAGATTCGCGACGGGCGCGCCGTGGTTCCGGGCGGACAGAAGGCGGCCGCGACATGGGGAGAACTTGTGGGCGGATCGCCCAACAACGGCGCGGCATTTTTCGACAAGCTGCTGGCCAAAGACGATGGCTGGCTGGCCAGTCTTTATGATTCTCTGGCGCGCATCCAGGGACCGGTTCAGGACTATTTAACCGAACCGTCCCGGATGCGCCGTTTCTACGCGGCGGTGCGTGGTCTGGTGACCAGTCCCGGGCCGGCGCGCCCCGTTTTCCGCGCCAACGCGGACATGATGCTGCTGACCACGCGGCTGCGCCTCGATCCCAACGGGTCGCCCCACATCCCAGGCGATCTGGGCGTCTGGAAGAGCCTTTTCGTCAACCACCCGCACGGCAGATATGACGCCAAATTGAGCCGCGCGGCGGGCAACTGGTCGAACGCCGACGATGTGCTGGAAGCGCTTTTCGGCTTGAGCCGGAAATCTGTCGAGAATGAACCGCTGAAGATCTTTATGGCTTTGAGCGATCTGGATCGCTACCGTGCGAGGCCGCTGGCTGCTCCAACGGTGGAGCGGATGGCGCGCGAGTGGAAGGAATATGGCGCGCAGTATTCGGTGTTTGCGGATGGTCCCCTGCTGACAGACGCATCGATCAATCGGTATCTCGATGTGATGGAGGGAATCGACAAAATCCGGGACTCACAGGTTCGTTCCGATTCAGCGGCGAGCGCGCAGGCGCTGGTCGGGATCTGGCAGATCTGCAGCCGGCATGGCTCGGTTCCGTCCGCTGCCGAGGATCAGGCCTTTAACGAGGTGATTGCTCCTTTCGCCGCGGTGAAGGGTGAGCGGGACGTTTTCGAGGGTGGGCGCAAGGGTATTCAGGCGCTGCTAACGGCGTCCGGAGGCCTGCGCGGCCTGGGTCAGCAGGAGCGCATCCTGCAAGTATTGGCGGGAGACGCGGGCGGTGAGCAATCCGGCGAAAATACGGCGCGCGATCAAGTGGTGAAGGAGATGCAGCGCGTGCTGGACGCCCAGCAGATTATCAGCATGACGAGTTTATTCGAGATGGCCACGAATCTCGAGAAGGCCGCGCAAGGGCAGACCGCGGATAACGCTCTGATGGGCCGGATCGCGGGGCGGATCAGCGAAGTCCAGTTGCCGCGGCCGCCCCTTTCGAGCGCCGAGAAGAATGCCCTTTCGAGCGGCTACTGGACCGACAAACACGTCGAAACCGAGCGCAAGTTGAATGTTCGCGCGCTGCTGGATAAGGGCAGCGGCGCGGATCGTGCGCGGGACGTGGAAGCGGCGCTGGGTCCGGTGATGCGCGACACGTTGGTGGCCTACAACTATGCCCACTACGCGCCGCCTGGAGCTCAGATTCTCTATACCAATCCGCTCTTTGTGCGCGGGCACGATTTTGTGGGACTTTCCGGAGGCGGCGGGCACACCTGGCAGGCGACGGAACTGCAAGGGGCGGGGTGGCCGTCGAATGGAGGCGGAAGGCTGGTGGGTTCGCTCGCCAATCTACCGTACGCACTGGCGGAGGCCGAGCAGAACTTCCTGGTGCCGACGCAGACGCAGGCGCTGATCTGGGGCGACCTGGTGCCGCAGATGATCTTAAGCGCCAAGGTTCCGCGCTGGTGGGGAGTGACGCCGCTGCAGCTCCATTGGGTGAACCTGCATATGGAACTCGCCGAAACCGTGGTTGCTGAGGCGGCGCTCGACGGGACCAGCGGTCATGCCGTGCGGACCAGCGTGATTGAGGCTCTCCGGCCCCTGGCGTCTCCCAACCGCGTATCGATGATGCAACGCAGACTGCTTGCCGGCGACGTTCAGGGAACCATTGAACTGATGACGCCGGTGGAGATGTATGTGCTTGGATGCTCGCTGGAAAAGTCCGCCGCGGCGGGGAGCGATCCGGCGGCGCGCGCCATTCAGCGAGCGGCATCCGGGCACGCGAGCGAGGTTTCGGAAGAGGCGATCTCGCGCGCTTTCGGATCTCCCAAACCGACTCTGGCCAATTCTTACCGTCCGGAACTGTTGAAGCTGCGGACGTTTCCGACGTTGATGGGATATTCGAGTCGCATCATGGCCGAGAGCTGGGAATCGAACACGCTCTACTGGGCGGCGCTGGCGGATGAGATGCATGTGACGCCGGCGCAGTTGAACGTGTCGATTCCGCAGTGGACGGAGAAAGCCGTCGAGCGGATATTCGCTTCGGACCTGGAGGATTGGCCGGCGTTATTGAAATCGCTCCGGACGGTGGGTGAAGATGTGAGAACGGGAAAGAGCGACGAAGTGATCGCCAGCGGCGCTGGCGCAAGCGGCATACAGTAGTTCATCTGGAGGTCTTGGCTTACGTGAGAACGGGGATGAAGATCGCGACGGCCGGCGGGGCGGCGGTGGCACTCGGCGGGATGTTTCTGTGGGCCCAGGAAAAGGTGCCCGTATTCAAGTCCAAGGTGGACCTGGTGGTGCTTACCTTCACGGTAACGGACGGTCACGGGCGCTATATCAACAACCTGAAGCCTGGTGATTTCAAGATCTTTGAGGATGGCATTCCAGAAAAGATCACTACCTTTGAAGAAGGTAACAAGCCGGTGATGCAGGTGCTGGACGATGGCGCGCTGAAGCCGATGGCGGTGGACGCGGAGAGCCCGGAGAAGAGCGATTCCACCAAGGCATCGCTCGATGCGCGAGGCGACCCGTTTAGCGGCACGAATGTGTTTGTGTTATTCGACACGAGCAACTTCATGTATCGAGGCTTCGTGTACGCGGAAGATGCGATTGCCGACTTTGTCCGCGGACTGGACCGGGCGGACTCCGTTGCGGTCTACACGTTCAGCCGGAACCTGTCGCGCGCCTCTCTGTTAACGCGCGACCGCGGTTCAGCCATCACCGGGCTGCGAACGTCCGTCGCGGGTGATGACACGGCCTTGTACAATGCGTTGCTGCTCACATTGCGTGACGCGGCGAAAGTGCCGGGCCGCAAAGTGGTGATCGTGTTTTCGAACGGACCGGATAACGGCAGTATGATCGCGCCGGACGATGTGCGCGCCGTTGCCGAGGACGAAGGAATTCCGATCTATGTGATCTCCACGAATGAAGTGAATAAGGATTCGATATCGAGCGGTGTGTTCAAGAGGATCACCTCGCGCACCGGCGGGAAGGCATATTGGGCCAAGACGTGGCAGAAGCAGGTGGAGGCGTTCGAGAATATTCGTGAAGACCTAGGTAACTCGTATACGGTGACCTACTATCCGGCCGCGAATCCGAATGAAGGCTTTCGCAGGATTCAGGTGGAGTTATCGAACGACCCGGGCAAGCGGCTAAGAGTGAGGGCTCGCCCGGGTTACCGGCCAAGATCCAGCGAGGGATAGGGTTGGACGATTCCAGTAGCATCGGGGCGGGTCGGCGGCTTCCGCGTCAAGTAGAAACGATGGCCTTGGCGATGGGATCCTGAACCGCCTCAACCGTCAGCGGCTTGGTAATGAAGCCTCGAATCACGGGGATTTCGCGAGCGCGCCGGCGGTCGGCTTCGGAGGACGATGAGGTCAGCATCATCAGGATGGCAACGGGTTTTGAGGCCAGCCAGGGCGTCACGCGCTCGGCCACCTCGAACCCGTCCATCATCGGCATGTTGATGTCCAGAAAAATACAGGTGGGCTTATCGAGGTCGGCTTCCTCCAGGTAGCGGAGCGCCTCGACGCTGTCTTCCAGCACCACGATGTCGCCTTTAAACCCGGCCCGGTCGATCATGATCTTGTGATACGCGTTATCGGACTCGTTGTCGTCGATCAAAATAATCCGTTCAACGAATGGCATTTTCTGTTTCCTTTGTTAGTGCCGCGTGTAGGGCGGAAAGTTGAAGGGTGAAGCAGCTTCCCTTCCCTGGCTCGGAAGTCGCGGTGATGCGGCCGTCGTGCATCTCGGCGATCCTGCGCGAGATCGAAAGTCCGAGACCCGTGCCCTCGAATCGCCTGCGTGAGTTCAAACGCGTGAACATGTCGAAAACGCTTTCCAAGTGAGTCGCCGGAATCCCGATTCCGTTGTCCTTCACTGTGATTTCATGCGCCTCGGCGGTGCTCGAGCATTCTACCCGTATGACCGGCGGTACACCGCTGCGCGCGAACTTAATGGCGTTCGCCACCAGATTCTGCAGCAGAATGCGTAGCAGGGAGTGGTCTCCCATCACCGCGGGCAGCTCGCCGCACTCCACGCGCCCGCCGGAACGGGAGATCGCCAGGTCCAGGTCGGCAAGCACTTCGGCCATCACCGAGTTAAGATCCACAGGCCGCCGGCCAACCGCATGGCCGTCCAGGCGCATCAGATTGATGAGATCGTCCAGCAGTAGTTTCATGCGTTCGCCGCCTTTGCGGACGAAGCCCAGATACTGCCTACAGGAGGACGAAACCTCCCCGGTGAGTTCCTCGGAGAGTAGCTTGCTGAAATTCACGATTGTATTGATCGGCTCGCTCAGGTCGTGCGAAACCATGTGGATGAAGCGCTGCTGCTCCAGAGACTTGTGCTCCAGCATCGCGACAGTGCCGAGGAGCTGCTCCTCGCGCTCTCTGAGCTTATGGATGTCTTGCACGCGCACCACGACGCCGATGATCGCGCCGCCGGAATCGCGCGCGGGCAGATAAGTAACTTCAATGTGGGTAAGCCCGCGAGATGGAAATGCGTACGAAGCTTCAGAGGAGACCGTATCGCCCATCAGCGCGGCGTCCAGGTGGGGTTTGACCTGGTCGCTGAATGCCGGTTCACCCACCAGATCCACGACGCGCGCGCCTTCCACCTCTTCGCGGGTAAGCTGCCAGTAGTTCAGATATGTCTGGTTGACGTAGATGCATACATAATCGCGGTCAACAAAGGACTTCAGTTCCAGCCCCTCGGTCACAAGCGCTGTTAAACGCTCAATCTGCCGCCGGGCGTTCGTGGCGTCGCGGCGCGTTTCTTCGCGGCGTGCTTTTTCCGACTCCAGCAGATTGATCACAAGACGCGAAAGCGACCGCAGCGCTTCGACCTGCGCCTCGTCGATATGCCGCTTCACCCGGTCAATCACGCATACCGTCCCCAGCGCGTATCCGTCGGAAGTAACGATCGGAGCGCCGGCGTAGAAGCGGATTTCCGGCTCTCCCTTTACCAGCGGGTTGTCGCGGAACCGAGGGTCGTTGGTCGCGTCCTCCACCACCAACACCTGCCCCGGCTCCAGGATGGCGTACGCGCAGAAGGCTAGATCGCGGCCTGTTTCCGATCCCTGCAGTCCGACTCGCGATTTGAACCACTGCCGCTCCGCGTCCACCAGCGTAATAGTGGCGATGGGAGTTTGGCAGATTGTCGAAGCCAGAAATGTGATATCGTCAAAAGCTTGCTCAGGCAGCGAGTCCAGCACCTCGAACCGCCGGAGAGCAGCCAGCCGTTCCGTTTCGTTCGNNTGCGTGCATTCTCTCAATGAGTGCGAAGCCGGACGAATCGTCTCACGCAAAAATCACAACCGCGTCCGGCGAAAGGGGAGCCGCAACCCCGCAGCCTATGGAATTTCGCAGGCTTGCCAATACGGGGCTCAAGGTCCGGGTTCTCTGTTTCGGCATGGGCAATTTCATGCTGTCGACATCTATTCCCAGCGGTTGGTCAGAGGAGATTCCCGGCAACGCCGTGCGCAGGCGGCGTAAAAATGCGCTGATTTCAAACAAAGCCGCGCCGCAGGTTGTNNCAAAAATTGCACCCTCGCGCCGGCGGAGAAATTGTTCCCGCGCCAGCGAAGGATAGACTAGATCTTGGCCAGCGCGTAGCTGGTGCTGCGACCACCTCCGGATTGCGAACCAGTACGCCGTGGTCNNAATCCGGCTCCTTTGAAACCGTCGAGCAACCGGTTTAAAACACCGCGCTGGCGTTCGTTGAGAGAGAAACCTTGAATGCTTTCCCAGAAGCGCGCTTTCCCAAGGATCGCTCGCAGCGTGGTCTGCGCGCCGTCGATGGCGCGGGCCATGCGCCCGTTGCCGTCGTCGAANNGGTCACGAACCAGAGGTGCGCGAGCGCGGCTTTCATCACCCCGTCCATCGCCGCATTCCCATTGAACCAATCCAGAAATCTCTCCATTTCTTCGATCAGGCGAACTGCTGGAGGCGCCTGGAAATGGACGCGCTCTTTCCCGATGGGTCCGGAAACCACCTGCATTGGGCCGGTGCTGTCATCCCGCCAGGATCTTCCGCGCTTTTGCAGCAGAAGACTGTTCCAGTCCCAGAGCCTTTCGACGGTCAGGGGCAAATCGGAGTGCGCCGTGGCGTCGAGCATCATCTCCACCACTCCCTCCACATGGCGATCGGCCGGTTTCAGCGCTCCGAAATCGATTCCCATTCGCCGCGCGATGGAGGATCGTGCCCAAGCAACCTTCCCTGCCGGTGACGATTTCTGACAGAGGCTCGGCCAGTTGTTCGCGATTCCAATGGAATCTGCGCCAGCCAGATAGGTCATGTAGGTAGATTCTCTGCATGCAATGCGGGATTATCGTATCCGTTCACCGCACAATGCACGGAGGATAGGGCTGTAATCTCCGCAGGGGCTTACGCCAGCGTTCGAAATCGATCTGATTCGTAGCGCGGAATCGTTCCATCGGTAGTGAGCAACGTGAGACCTTCGACGATGGCTTGCGCTATCAGGGCACGGTCGAAAGGGTCCTGATGAATAGCGGGCAGGTGGTAGATCGCGGCAATATGCTCTGGACGGAGGGGAAGTACACGGAGTTCGAGCCCGTCGAGAGTTTCGCTCCACCACTGGCGAGGGTCCCCAACATCGAGAGATCCTTTCATTGCTTTCAGAATGACTTCCCAGTACGAAACAACGCTGATGAAGCAGGGACCTTTTTCAACAGTGGACCGCGCTGCCGCCGAGAGGCGCTCCGGCGTGCCTACAGCAAGAAGCGCTATATTCGTGTCCAAGAGGTAGCTTCTCAGATAGCGCCTGTCAGGAAGCGATCGAGATCGATAGGGTCATCCCAACCGGGGTTGAGGCGGATGCGACCGCGCATGGCGCCGAAGCGAACGGGGCGGCGTCCCGGCGGCGGTGGCGCGAGCTGGGCTACGGGTCTGCCATTCCGCGTGATGACGATCTGCTCGCCTGCCTCCAGCGCCCTTATCAGACTGGGCAGCTTGTTCTTGGCTTCGGCGATGCTGACGTCCATACTTTACAAGTATAGCCATAACGGATGGCTATCGCAATAGGCCCAAATTCCCTGGTGGTTCGAATACACGGGCACAACGCCGGAGCAGATGCTGGGGTGGGATGGCAGAGCGTGCACGATCCCGACGTGCTGCCCAAGGTGCTCGACAGATGGAAGGGCCGGCCACTCCCTGCAGTGTGCGGCTCAGAGGAGCCTGGTCCATCGGGAACCGGGTCACCCCGTCGGGCAGATAGTGGTCGTAGGTTGGAAGCCCATTCCTCGATCGACGCGTGGGCCGGCCCGGCAATCCGCGCGGATGCAGGGTTCCAGATAATCAGTCTTTGAGCGGCATAACGCGGGTCAGGAACGCATGAAAGTGTCCGTCCGCGGCTCGCAGGGGGGCTCCATCTCGAAGGGCTGGCCCGTGGCGATCGCTCATTTGAAATCCGCAAACTGAATGAGGAGCTTGAAGAAAGGGTTGTGAAACGCACCGCCCAACTGGAGGCTGCGAACAAGGAACTGGAAGCCTTCTCGTATACAGTGGCGCACGATCCGCGGGCTCCCTTGCGCCACCTCGCCGGGTTTGCCAACATCCTGATGGACACGTCGGGGCACTCGCTGGACGCCGATGCGCGCGGCTATCTGCTGAAGCTGCAGAATGCGGCCCAGGGCATGGGCGGGTTGATTGACGACCTGCTGAAACTTGCAAAGGTGGGCCGCCAACCTTTGTCTCGCCGGACAACAAAGTTGAATACCCTGGTTGATCAAGCTCTCGATGGCCTCACGGTCGATTGCGAGGGCCGGAAAATCGAATGGCAGATCGAGGATTTAGGCAGTGCCGAGTGCGACACTGGGCTCATGCAGCAGGTGTTTGTCAATCTGCTGTCAAACGCCGTCAAGTACACCAGGCTCTGCGGGCCCGCCGTCATTCGCGTGGCGCGAACAACGTTGGGGCAGGAGCCGGTGATCTTCGTTCGCGATAATGGCGCGGGCTTCTCCATGCAATATGCCGGCAAGCTCTTCGGAGTATTTCTGCGCCTGCACAAGGCCAAGGATTTTGAAGGCACGGGTGTGGGGTTGGCCACGGTTCACCGGATCATCCTGAATCACGGAGGCCGCGTGTGGGCAGAGGCGGAACCTGATCGTGGCGCAACCTTCTTTTTTACCCTACCGGCCGAAGCCTCTTATGACACTGCGGCCAGGAAGATCCCGGAACCGAGTTCCGCGTTAGAGCCTGTTCACACGCCCCAGCAATAATCTTCCACGGCCTTATCAATCGAATCGTCGGTTTCGGTAATGCGCATCAACTCCAGCCGGATGGCGTCGAGCAGCGCCTTCCAACTGGCCTCGATCACATCATCGGAAACGCCAACCGTGGTCCAGCTTTTGCGATGGTCTGACCACTCCACCAGTACGCGCACCTTTGCCGCGGTGGCCTTTTTCGAATCGAGCACACGCACTTTGTAATCGGTGAGTCGAACGTCGGCGATCTGAGGATAGAGCGATGCGAGGCATTTGCGAATGCACAGATCGAGCGCGTGCATGGGGCCATTGCCCGTCGCGGTGGCGGAGTGCACACCGTCCTGAGCGACCACGTTCACGGTCGCCGTGGCGCGTGTTCCCCCGCCCGGTGAGGATCTCAGGGCGACTTCGTAACCTTCCACTTCGAACAGATTCACGCCGGGATGCAAAGCCTGGCGGACCAGCAATTCGAAAGTGCCTTCGGCTGCTTCCAGCTCGTAGCCGAGATACTCCATTTCCTTAATGCGCTCCAGCAGGTCGCGCCGCGCTTCTTCGCTGAGACGTCCCGCGAGGCCGTGCTGGCGGAGTTTGAACAAAACATTGCCGCGGCCGGAGAGATCGCTCACCAATACGCGCTGGCGATTGCCGACTAACTCCGGCGCAATGTGCTCGTAAGTAGCCGAATCCTTCAACACCGCGCTGACGTGGATGCCGCCCTTATGCGCGAAGGCGCTCTGGCCGACGAAAGGCTGATCGCGGTGCAGAGGCAGGTTGGCAATCTCGGCGACGAACCGCGCGGCCGACGTCAACTGCTTCAGCTTCTCTTTGCCGATTGTCGTATGCCCCATCTTCAACTCAAGGTTGGCGATGATGGAAGCCAGGTTCGCATTTCCGCAGCGCTCTCCATAGCCGTTCAGGCAACCCTGCACGTGCGTTGCGCCCGCGTCGATGGCCGCGAGCGAGTTGGCCACGGCCACTCCCGCGTCATTGTGCACGTGAATGCCAATCACTCCATCAAAGCGTTTGCGGACTTCGGCGACAATTCCGGAAAGCTCCGGAGTGAGGGTGCCCCCGTTGGTATCACAGAGACAGAGAATATCAGCGCCTGCCTGCTTGGCGGATTCCAAAGTGCGGAGAGCGAACCTCGGATTGGCCTTGTAGCCGTCGAAGAAGTGCTCGGCATCATAAACAACTTCTTTGCCATGCTTCTTGAGATAAGCCACGGTCTCACTGATCAGCGCACGGTTTTCGTCTTCGGTGACGCCGAGCGCCACGCGCGCATGCAGATCCCAACTCTTCCCGAAGATGGCGATCACCGGTGTTTCCGCGGCGATCAGCAATTCCACGTTGCGATCCTCATGCACCGGATTGCGGGCGAAACGCGTGGAGCCGAACGCGGTGAGCCGGGAATGCTTCAGCTTCACTCCGCGCGCCTTCTCGAAGAAAGCTTTATCCTTGGGGTTCGAGCCGGGCCATCCGCCTTCGATGTAGTCGATACCGAGATCGTCCAGCTTCTGAGCGATGAGCAGTTTGTCTTCTACGGAGAATGTAACGGATTCTCCCTGAGTGCCGTCCCGAAGCGTCGTATCAAACGTGGAAATACGCATTGGCCCTTTAGAAAATCGGAAAAGTCAGGCGGTGACCGCCTGCTCTTCCGGAACTCCCTCTTCCTTCTTTTTCTTCTTCAGAAACGTCATCATTTCGCGCAGCTCTTTGCCCACCTTCTCGATGGACGTGCCGTGGCCTGCTTCGCGCATGGCGAGGAAGTTCTTCCGTCCGGTGCGATTTTCCGCCATCCAGGTAGCGGCAAATTCGCCGGACTGAATCTCCGACAGGATCTTCTTCATCTCCGCACGCGTCTGCTGATTTACGATGCGCGGTCCGCGGGTATAGTCGCCATACTCCGCCGTATCGGAGATGGAATAGCGCATATAGTCGAAGCCGCCTTCATAGATGAGGTCGACAATCAGTTTCAATTCATGCAGACATTCAAAATAGGCGATTTCCGGGGCGTAGCCGGCTTCGGTGAGCGTCTCGAAACCCGCTCGGATTAATTCGCTGACGCCCCCGCACAGAACAGCCTGCTCGCCAAACAGGTCGCTCTCGGTTTCTTCCTTGAAGGTGGTTTCGATAACACCGGCCTTGAGGCAGCCGAGCGCCCTGGCGTATGCCAGCGCCACTTCCAGGGCGTGTCCCGAAGCATCCTGATGAATCGCCACCAGCGCCGGAACGCCCACGCCTTCCGTGAAAAGCTCACGCACGCGATGTCCCGGAGCCTTGGGCGCGATCATGGAAACGTCGATCTCCGGCGAAGGTTGAATCTGCCCAAAATGGATATTGAAGCCGTGGGCGAACATCAACGTTTTGCCTTTACCCATGTGGGGCGCGATCTCGTGTTTATAAAGATCGCCCTGAATGTGATCGGCCACCAGGATCATGATGACGTCGGCAGCTTGCGCGGCATCGCTGGTGGAGAGCACGCGCAGCCCGGCGGATTCCGCCTTTTTCCAGGACTTGCTCCCGCCATAAAGGCCGACGACCACATTGACGCCGGAATCGCGCAGATTCAACGCATGTGCGTGTCCCTGGCTGCCATAGCCGATGATCGCGACCGTTTTGCCTTTCAGCAGGGAAAGGTCGCCGTCCTGTTCGTAAAACCGTTTAGCCATTCAATACTCCGTTGGTTTCTTCTTCTTCCGTTTCGGCGAGCGAGGCCGCCAGATGGATGGGCGGCTGCAGGCGCAGTTTGCGTAATTCGAGCGACACGGCGATCGCGCCGGAGCGCGTCACATCAATGTCGCCATAGCTTTGCATGACGTCCAGGAACTCGTCCAGTTTTTCGGAGTCGCCGGTGGCCTCGATGACGAAGCCGTCAACGGAGGAATCCACCACGCGCGCGCCGAAAATTTCCGCTTCTTTGATAATGGTGGCCCGTTTTTCAAGCGGCGCACGCACGCGCAGAAGCGTCATTTCGCGGCACACCGCGGGGCAATCCGTCAGGTCGGTGGCCTGGAGAACGTTCACCAGCTTGTTCATCTGCTTGATCACTTGTGAGCGCAGGCGTTCTTCGACATCGACCACGATGCTCATGCGGGACAGATCCGGATCGAGTGTGCGGGCCACGGTGAGGCTTTCAATGTTGTAGCCGCGCGCGGTGAGCAGCCCGGTTACCCGCATGAGGGCCCCGGGTTTATTCTCCAACAGTACTGAGATGACTTGTAGCATGGTTCCCTTTATTGCGCTTCTATTGCGCTGCGGCGACAGGCGCCGAAAGCACCATTTCGTTAATTGCGCCTCCCGCGGGCACCATGGGATAGACGTTCTCAAACGGAGTCACGCGTACATTCAACAGATACGGGCCCGGCTCCCGCACCATGGCTTCGAGCGCGCCAGCGAGCTCGCGCGGATTCTCCACCGTACTGCCCCGGAATCCATATGCTCCCGCCAGTTTTTCGGCGTCGGGGAAGCAATCGAGCTGCACCGAACTCAGACGGTTGTTATAGAAAAGTTCCTGCCACTGACGAACCATGCCCAAGTAGCCGTTGTTCATCACAACGATCTTGATGGGGAGCCCGTTGCTGGCGATGGTCCCGAGTTCCGGAATGGACATCTGGAAGCCGCCGTCTCCAACGATGGCGAAAACCAGCTTGTCGGGCCGCGCGAATTGCGCGCCGATAGCCGCCGGGAGGCCGAACCCCATGGCCCCGAGACCGCCGGAATTGATCCATAGACGCGGATGATTGAAGCGAACCAGTTGCGCGGCCCACATCTGGTGCTGGCCCACGTCGGTGGCAACAATCGCTTCGCCGCCGGACAGCCGATCGATTTCCGCCATCAAATGCTGCGGTTTAATCTCGGAATCCGACCGCGGAGAATCGTAGGGATGCTGATCTTTCCATTCGCGAATCTGCTTCCACCAGGCGCGGCGCCCGGGCGCGCTCTTCGCGCGCATCTGCGGTTCGAGTTCGGCGACCACGCGATTCAACTTTTGCAGGACGCGCTTCGCGTCTCCGACGATGGGGATATCGGCCTGGCGGTTTTTGCTGATTTCCGCGGGATCGATGTCGACGTGGATCACGCGCGCATGCGGCGCGAAGGCGGCCAGGCGTCCGGTAACGCGATCGTCAAAGCGCACGCCCAGGGCGATCAGCAGATCGCATCCCGAGAGCGCCATATTGGCGGCATAGCTGCCATGCATGCCGGGCATGCTGATGAAGTTTGGATGGCCGGAACCAAGGCCGCCGAGCCCCATCAAGGTACACACGGCGGGCACATCGGCGCGCTCCACGAAATCCTTCAATTCCGCTTCCGCGTTTGCGGCGATGATGCCTCCGCCCGCGTAAACGATGGGCCGCTCGGCTTCCCAGATCATCTGCGCCGCGCGGCGGATCTGGCCGGTATGGCCGTCGGTGGTGACGCGGTAGCCGCGGAGATGAATCTGATCGACCGGCGTATAGTGCCCCTGGGCCTGGAAGATGTCTTTCGGAATATCGACGAGCACCGGACCGGGACGGCCGCTCGCCGCCAGATAGAAGGCTTCGTGGATAATCTGCGGCAATTCGGCGACTGTCTTCACCATGTAGTTGTGCTTGGTGCAGGAGCGCGTGATGCCGAAGGTGTCGGCCTCCTGGAAGGCGTCACTGCCAATTAGCTTGGACGTGACCTGACCCGTGATCGCGACCACGGGAATCGAATCCATCAGCGAATCCACCAGGCCGGTGACCAGATTTGTGGCGCCCGGACCGGATGTTGCGCAGCACACGCCCACTTTCCCGGTAGCGCGCGCGTAGCCGGAGGCCGCGAAGCAGGCGTTCTCTTCATGCCGCACCAGGACATGCTTGATGGAGTGGTCGTACAGAGCGTCGTAGAAGGGAAGGGTGACGCCGCCGGGGTAGCCGAAGAAGCAATCCACCCCTTCGCGCGCCAGGCATTCCAGCAGGATTCTTGCGCCGTTCATCAGATTCGACATAATTATTTCCTTCAAACAAAAAAGGCCATCAAGCGGGCTGTTTTCCCCCTCCGATGGCCTTTAGGTTTTGCACCTCGCAGGCCTCAGTAGGGGCCGGCTACGATGACCAGAACATGGATGAAAAGTTCGTTGATGACAAGTTCTGGCTCGATTCGAAATTGGCCGCGATTTGTCATCACTTGGTCCGAGTGTAGCAGTCAAAGTTTTCCAAATGCAAGAGAATGGTTTGATAAGTAATATTTATACTAGAGGAGTCGTATCCTCATAGCTATAACGACGCAAGGCGCGACGAGCGGTTGCGCCGGAAAGCAGCTCGAGCATGCGAATTTCCTTGGGGTTTGTCCTAATTTCTGTGAGCCAACTTTTGGCGCAGTCCACGCCCAAGGAGGCGCTGCTGGTGCTCTCCAAGGGCAATCACACGCTCGCGATTGTCGACCCGGTGAGCCTGAAAGTGATTGCCACAGCGCCCTCCGGACCCGATCCGCACGAAGTGATTGCCACGGCGGATGGGAAGCTGGCTTTCATTTCGAACTACGGGTTCGGCGAGTACAACACGCTCTCCGTGATGGATCTGATCACGCAGAAAGCCCTGCCGGCGGTGGATCTGGGTCCGTTGCGCGGTCCGCATGGCCTCCAGGTGGTGGGCGGCAAGGTCTGGTTTACGGCGGAGGCGGCCAAGGTGATCGGCAGTTACGACCCGGTGGCGAAGAAGGTGGATTGGGTGCTGGGCACGGGGCAGAACCGAACGCATATGCTGATCGTTTCCCAAGACATGCAGCGCATCGTGACGGCGAACGTGAGTTCCGGAACCATGAGCATTATCGAGAAGACCGAGGTTCGGATGGGGCCGCCACCGGGCGCGCCGCCGAATGGCGGAGGAGGTTCGGGCGGCCCGCCGCCGGGCATGCGGCCGCGTAAGGATTGGGATGAGATTGTGGTGAAGGTCGGCAACGGGCCGGAAGGTTTCGATATCTCTCCGGATGGCAAGGAGATCTGGGTGGCGAATGCCCAGGACGGAACCGTTTCGATCCTCGATTTCGCTGCGAAGAAGGTGATTCAGACGCTGCAGGCGAATGTCCGCGGGGCGAACCGGTTGAAATTTACACTGGATGGGAAGCGTGTTCTGATTTCGACATTGGGAGGGCCGGATGTGACCGTTCTGGACGCCGCGACGCGCCGCGAGGTGAAGCGGATACCGGTGGGGCGGGGCGCAGCGGGAATCCTGATGCAGCCCGATGGGTTGCGGGCATTTGTGGCTTGCACGCCGGATGATTACGTGGCGATCATTGATTTGAAGTCGATGGAGGTTACAGGGAAGATCGACGCCGGAAAAGGGCCGGATGGACTGGCTTGGGCGAAGCATTAGCACGCTCCTGGAGACGCGCACCCTAGGCTGAACCAAATTCCCGGCCAAAGAAAGGTAACATATACGTAGCAGCCAGCAGACCACCTAAAACCCTCATGCCAGCCACCGTTTCCGTTGTGCGTGACATTGAAGTCACCACGTTACGCAATGGCGTTCGCGTCATCACCGAGCAAATGCCGCATGTGCGCTCCGTTTCCGTCGGCGTTTGGATCGGCACAGGCTCGCGGCGTGAAACGCCGGAGCAGAACGGCATCTCCCATTTCATCGAACATATGCTGTTCAAGGGCACCCCTTCCCGCTCGGCGGAGGAGATTGCCCGTTCGGTGGATTCTATTGGGGGAAACCTCGATGCGTTCACCGCCAAAGAACTGGTCTGTTACAACACCAAGGTTCTCGACGAGCACCTGCCCTTCGCCTTCGACGTCCTCAGCGACCTGGTTCTCCATCCCATGTTTCGCGAAGAAGACATCGCCAAGGAAAAGGGCGTCATCCTCGAAGAGCTCAAGATGGAAGCCGATTCGCCGGATTACATGGTCCACGAGCTGTTCTCGGCAAACTTCTGGCGGGACCATGCGCTGGGAAGGCCCATCCTCGGCACCCGCGAAACGGTCAAGAAATACGACCGCGACATGATCAACGGCTATTACCGCTCCACCTATTCGCCGTCCAATATGTTGATCACGGCGGCGGGGAATCTGCAGCATGAGCGGCTGGAGCGGTTGGCGCGCGAATGTTTTGAAAATCTGGAGCCGGTCGAGCCGGCCATCGCGCAGCCGGCGCCCACAACTCACGCCACTATCACGCTCAAGAACAAAGCGGAGTTGGAACAGGTGCATCTCTGCATGGGGGTGCCCTGCTATCCCGTTGCGCATGAGCGGCGCTTCGCATGCTATGTGCTGAACAACCTGCTCGGCGGCGGCATGAGCTCCCGGCTTTTCCAGAACATCCGCGAACGCCAGGGCCTTGCCTACTCCGTTTTCTCCGATTTGAATCCTTATCGCGATACCGGCTGCCTCTCGGTCTACGCAGGCACATCCATCGAAAGCGCGCGCAAGGTGGTGGATTCCGTGCTCAACGAGTTCCGGCAGCTCAAGGAAGATCCGATTCCCGCTGAGGAAGTCCGGCGCGCCAAAGATCACCTGAAGGGCTCGTTGATGCTCAGCCTCGAATCTACTTCGAGCCGCATGTCCAACCTCGCCCGCCAGGAGCTGTATTTCCAGCGCTTCTTCACTCTGGATGAGCTGGTGGATCGCATCGAAGACGTTACCGCCGACCAGGTTCAAAGCATCGCGCGGGAGTTCTTCAATCAGGACGATGTCGCCATCACGATACTGGGAAGCCTGCAAGGATTTGAACTTACCCGTCAAGATTTGGCCTGCTAGCACGCTGCCTGGCAAGCTTCGCGAAGCCCGCACGATCTTCCTGATCTCCACTGCGCTCGGGCTGCTCCTGTTCGCGTATAAGTACCTCGACTTCGCCGCCAGAGGTTACAAGATTCCTTTTGGCCTCCCGCTGATTGAGGAATTGACGGGCGCATGGTCGGCCGGCCTGCTCTTCCCTTTCGTCGCGCGTCTGGCGCGCTTATTTCCCCTCGACCGCCGGGGATGGCCGGCCCGTTTGCCCGTTCATCTTCTCGGAGTCGTCGCTTTCTCGGCCGTCCATACCTGCATCATGTGGTCGTCCCGAACGGTGATCGTACCGTGGTTTGGCCTCGGCGCCTACGATTACGGCGACATGCGCGTGCGCTTCTTCATGGAGTTTGCGATTGACGTCGTGGGCTACGCCATCATGGTCGGCCTGGTCTACTTTTCCGACCGCCGCGTTCGCAACGCGGAACTCGAAGCCACGCTCTCCGAGGCTCGTCTTCACAACCTGCGCCTGCAGCTTCAGCCGCACTTTCTGTTCAACGCCCTGAACACCATCTCAGAACTGATGTATGAAGACCCGCAAACGGCCGACGGCATGATGGCCAGCCTCTGCGAACTGCTCCGTTCCACATTGACGGAATCGCACGCGCAAGAGGTTCCTTTGCAGCAGGAGCTTAAGTTTCTCGGCTTATACCTCAACGTGATGAAGCTGCGCTTTGAGGATCGTCTGGAAGTCTCCATGAGCATCGAGCCAGGGGCGGAGCACGCCATGGTGCCGCAGCTTCTGCTGCAGCCGCTGCTTGAAAATGCAATCCGCTACGGCGTGGACCCGGAATCGGCAAAAGTGCGCGTCGCGCTGAATGCCCGGCGCGCGGGGGAACTCCTTGAGATCCAGGTGCGCGACCACGGCCCCGGCGCGGGCGCGTGGCCTTTGCGCGAAGGCGTCGGCCTGAGAAATACTTCATCGCGGCTCGCGCAACTCTATGGCTCCGCGCACCGTTTCGGATTCAACAACTGTGCGGACGGGGGCTTCGCCGTGCACCTCGCATTGCCTTTCCGGCCCGCATGATTCGCGCGCTCATCGTAGACGACGAACCGCCCGCGCGCCGCAAGATCCGGCGCCTTCTGAGTCACGACGCCGAAGTGGAATCCGTCGCGGAAGCCGGCGGCGGCGCGGAAGCGCTTCGGGCAATCGGGGAGGGGAATCCGAACCTGGTATTTCTGGATGTCGAGATGCCCCAGCTATCCGGATTCGATCTTCTCACGCATCTTCCCAAGCGCGATTTCGTCCTCATCTTCATCACCGCGCATGCCGGGTTTGCTTTGAAGGCGTTTGAGGTGGAAGCCTTCGACTACCTCACCAAGCCAGTGGATCCACTCCGCTTTGAACGCGTGATCGCGCGCGTGAAGTTGCATTTTGCCGCGCCGGAACGCATCGAAGCAGCCGCTGCCCCGCAGCCTCGTTATCCGCGCCGCCTGCTGGTGGAAGACAACGGGCGTTCCCAGTTCATCTCGATTGAAGCCCTGGAATGGCTGGAATCCGCGCGGAACTACGTCTGCATTCGAGCCGGCGGCGTGACGCACATCATCCGGTCCACCCTGGAAGAGATGGAGAGAGAACTGGATCCGGACCGTTTTCTACGCGTGAACCGTTCGCAGATCGTCAACCTCGATCGCATTGCCGAGATGCGCCCCTGGCTCCACGGCGAACAAATCGTTGTGATGCGCGATGGCAAGGAACTTCGCTGGAGCCGCCGTTACCGGAAACGGCAGGAGTAAAGTCAGCGCATCATGCGGGCAATCAACATCGCAATTTCCAGAGCCTGCTCATAATTCAACCGCGGGTCTACCTCCGAACGATAGGCCCGCCGCAGATCGTCGGAAGTCAGGTTCCGCGCGCCCCCCAGGCACTCAGTCACATCCTCTCCGGTCAATTCAATATGCACTCCGCCGAGGAAACTTCCGCAGCTCTGATGGATCGCGAAAGCCTGTTCCAGTTCACCGCGGACATCATCGAAATGCCGCGTCTTGGTACCGTCTTCAGTCAACTGCGTGTTGCCATGCATCGGATCGCAACACCACAGCACGGTCTTACCTGTGGAGCGCGCGGCGTCGATCAGGCGGGGAAGGCAATCCGCAATACGCCGGTTCCCGAAGCGGTGAATCAGCGTGAGGCGCCCCGGTTCGTTTTCCGGATGTAGCACGTCCATCAATCGAACCAACGTATCGGGCGTCATCGTATGGCCGGTTTTCACGGCGACCGGGTTGCGAATGCCGCGGAAATATTCCACGTGCGCGCCCTCAGGGTCGCACGTCCGCATCCCGATCCATGGAAAGTGCGTCGACAGATTGTAGTAACCGGCGCGCCTCGGCACCTGCCGCGTCTGCGCCGTTTCGTATTCCAGGTGCAGCCCTTCATGGCTGGTGAAGAAATCCACCCACTCCATCTCCGCCGTGTGGACGCCCAGAACATTCTCCATAAACTCCAGTGACCCGGAGACGCGGCGCGCGATGGCCCTGTATTCTTCGGCCAGGGGCGAGTGCTGGGCGAAATCCAGGTCCCAGTTCTCGGGATGATGCAGGTTGGCGAACCCGCCCCGGACCAGCGCCCTTGTGAAGTTGAGCGTGAGAGCGGAGCGTTCATAAGCGCGCAGCAGACGGCGCGGGTCGAGCGCGCGCTCTTCCGCGGAGAAAGCGGAGCCATTCACCAGTTCACCGCGATAGCTAGGGAGCGTTACCCCATCCCGCGTCTCCGTATCGTCCGAGCGCGGCTTGGCATACTGCCCGGCCATTCGGCCCACGCGAATCACGGGCTTGCGCGCTCCATCCACCAGGATGACGGACATCTGCAGGAGGATCTTGAGCTTCGCCGTGATCGTATCCGCCGCACATTCGTCGAATTGCTCGGCGCAATCGCCGCCCTGGAGAAGGAAGCGCCGCCCCATCGCCGCTTCGGCGATCTGCCTCTTCAATGCTTCCACTTCCCACGAAGTCACCAGGGGCGGCAGCGCGGTAAGGCGCGCAAGATACTTGGCCAGGTTCGCCGACGGCGGATACGTTACCTGCTGCGCGGCCGGCCGGGATCGCCACGAGCTTGGGGACCATGTTGAAGTCAAACTAGTAACGTAACACTACCCAATCGCCCGGCCTGAAGTCGGGGATCGCATCACTAACAAGCCGGGTAAATTCCGACAAAACTTGGGAAAACCCTGATTGTTCCGCTCTGCCGCCATGGCTGACCCTGTAAGAGATCCTCTAAGTAAGTCGCTCGCAAAGCGGAGTGCGCGGGCCGCTTTCCTTGAAAGAACTGAGGGTGCCCGACGCACCCTTTGCGGGCTGGCAGGAGATCCGGACATGAGTTACGACAATCGGCCAATTCCACTTCGTGTTACCGAGACGCTGCTCCCTCCGCGCGTCGACCGCCCGCGCGTTGACCTTGTTTCCGTCGCGTTTCCACCGGATGTAGCTCGTGCGCCGGAGATGGCAAGGCCACGACTGGCCGGGCGGATACCGGAGCTTGACGGCCTCAGAGGTCTCGCGATCGCCTTGGTGCTGATCGATCACTACCTGGTAGAACTCACACCCCCAAAATACGGATTGTTATTCCACCTGGCGTGGAGCGGGGTCGACCTTTTCTTCGTTCTATCCGGGTTCCTGATAGCCGGAATTCTGCTGGATGCCCAGCACTCACCCTCTTACTTCAAGACTTTTTACAGCAGGCGATTCAATCGTATTATTCCTCTCTACGCGATTTGGCTGGGCATCTTTGCCGTGGGCGCTTGTAGCATTGGCCCATCCACCCCTGCTCCTCTCAAGGGCGCGTTCGGCGGCCCGCTCCCGCTCTGGACTTACTTTCTCTTCCTCCAGAACTTCGCCATGTGCGTAAAGAACAATTACGGAGCGCTTTGGATGGGTATGACGTGGTCGCTCGCGGTGGAGGAACAGTTTTATATGCTCCTCCCGCTGGTTATCCGCCGATTGAGCCATAAGACTTTGTGCCGCATCGTCTTGTTCACCATCGTCGCGGTTCCTATCTTCCGAATCTATCTCCAGTTGCTGGATACGGACAAAGTGGTGATGTATACGCTTTTGCCCTGCCGTGCGGACGCGTTGGGGCTGGGTGTGCTCGTAGCACTGGCCTATCGCAACCAGGCGATCTGGTCTTGGCTATGTTCTCACCGGAGATATATCTACGCCGCGTTTTGGATGCTGGGAGTCGGCGTCGCGATGTGGACGTTGCGGGAATTCCCGTTCATGGAACGAATCGGGTTCACCTGGATGGGCGCCTTCTATACCTGTCTGCTGCTTCTCGTCCTGGCAAAGCCAGGGCCCCTGGAAAGGTTGATTTTCGGCAGGTCTCCGTTGGTGAAACTGGGAATCATCGCATACGGTGTGTATCTGCTTCACAATGGAATTCTGGCGCTCTGTCACTATCTCTTCTTACGCGAGTCGCCCGGCATCCATGACGCGGCAAGTGCCCTAGTTACCATTCTGTCGCTTTGCGTGACATTGGGACTTGCGGCAATCTCGTGGCGGTATCTCGAGAAGCCTCTCATCCGGCGAGCCCACGCCAGATATAGCTACGAGGCGTCTTGATTACTGTGGCGTCGAAGCCGGGAGAGTAGAAACGCGGGCCACTTTTCCGTTGCGAGCGTCGCCAATCGCGATGTGATTCACTTCCAGCGTACGGCCCAAAGCCTGGTCAAGTGCTACCTTCGCATTGCTGTAGCTCAGCAGTGCCGCAAGCTTTGTCGACTTTGCGCCCTCAAGATCGCGCTGCTGGGTGACGACGTCGTAGGGCGTCGAAGCGCCCAGGTTGAACTTCTTCTGTTCCGCGCTAAACAGCTGTTCGTCCAGGGTCTGGGCGTGTTCGGCGGCCTCGTACTTTGCGCGGGCTTGCCTGAGCGCCGTCACGGCGTTCATCACGTCCACCTCGGCTTGCTTAAAGTCTTTTGCCTCAAGCAGTTGGGTCTGGCGCAACGTCAATTGGTCGATGCCATAATCCGCCTGAGCCTGGCGATTGTGAATCGGCTCCGCGAAGTAAGCCCCGACGGATTCCGTGGGAAAGTTACGCCTGAAAATTTGCGCCAGCGCGTTGCCGACGCCTCCCAAGAAATACGATTCCGGCGCCACCGTGATTCCGCCGAAGTTGACAGGCTGGCCTTTTCCGGAAACGCCCGCGCTACTTGCCGAGCCGAGAGCGACAAGCGTGGGAAGGATTCCGTTCCTGGTCCCTATGGCGGAAATCACATCGCCCCGCTCCTTGTTGCGCTCCGCCGCAAGGTCGCTTCGATTCGAGAGCGCCATCTGCACCAACTGTCTGACCGGTGGAAGATCATCCGCGGCCGGGATCTCAATCGGGTCGAGAGGTACGATGCGGACGCCGGCTATTAGAGGGTCGCCGAGGCCGGTCCGGCTGATGAGGCCCTTGAGCGTCAGCTCGTGTTGCTTGAGCGCCGCGTTTGCATCCACCAGGGCCTGTTCCGACGTCGCCAGTTGCGATTGCGCCGTTGTCACATCTAACTCAGCCAGCGTGCCGATTTCGACGCGCGAGCGGTTCTCCGCTAGAAACTGCCGCGCCGCATCAATGGTGGACTGTTTGGAGCGAATGCTCTCGTAGTCGGCTACCAACGCATAGTAGGTGTCCAGAACATTTACTATCGTTCCGATAAGGGACGTGCGGAAATTCAAATCGCTGGTCTGGAAGTTAATCTTATTGACGTTAATTGTTCGCTCGTTTACCGCCCTGCCGAAACCATTGAGCAAGGTCTGCTGATAAGAAATCGATAAGCTATTCGACGACGAAGGGTTCAAAATGTCGGTTGGCGCATTTTCATTCAAGTAGTGATCGCTATAGGAGACCGTTGCGCTACCGCCATAAACGAAACCCTGCTGGTAAGAGCCGCTGTACGTGCGTGCCTGATCGATCACATACGGCTGTTCGCTGGCAGTCGTATTCGGTTCGAGCAGCGTTCGGTGGCTGAATGATGTGGATTCCTGAACAACCGGGTCAAACGTCTGCACCGTGGGGCCAACCTGCGCGATCGTCGCATTGCCACTGGACCGGCTGGTCTGGTTCGCACCGCCCGCGGCCACGCCCGCGGCGGATTGCGCACCCTGCAAGCCCTGTCCGCTGGCAACTGAACTGGCCGACGATGCGCCACTCGGGACACCGGGCAGGGAACCGCCGGCTTGCGAGCGCTCCACGTTCCATTCGGCAATGAAAGTGTCATAGCGCGACAGTTCCACGTCCACGTTGTTTTCGAGCGCCAGGGCAATCGCGTCCTGGGCTGTGAGGTAGAGATTCCCTCCCCGAATCAGGTCGCGCAGACGCGTCGAATTGGCCAGCGGCGCGGGCGGCACCGCCGGCGCCAGGTACGGTCGCCACAGGATAGGCGCATGCGGCCGTTCGGGCGCGATTTCCTGTTCCTGCGCGTAGGTCAGCGTCACCGGCCAGAGCAGGCACAGGCCAAACGCAATCGTTTGGCGCAGGCGGATGGGGAACCGATTTCCTTTCTTCATTATTCCCCTTACTGCGCGGCCGGCGCTTCCAACGGATGAATCGCGATACTCGACACCTTGCCGCTCATCGCTTCCGAGAGCGTGATGTTATTGGCTTCAAGCGTGGTTCCGAGGGCTTCTTCAAATGAAATGCGTGCGTGGCTGTAGTTCGCCATGGATTGCGCTTCGGAGCTCTGCGCCGAGGCCAGATCGCGCTGGTCCTGTACAACCTGGAACGCGGTGGCCGCGCCCAGTCCATACTTTTTTTGGTCCGCGTCGAAAGTCTGCTGGGAAAGTTCGCGCGCCTTCACCGCCGAGTCGTATCGCGCTCGCGCCTGCTCCAGGCCGATTACCGCGTTTTGTACATCCACGCGCACCTGATTAATCGTCTTCTGCAAGTTGAGCTCATTCTGGCGTATTTCGAGAAGACTGGTCACGTAGTCGGCTTGCGCTGCACGATTGCGCAACGGAATGTTCAGGGCGAAACCGGCGGAGTAGTTCGGGAAATTGCGGCGCGCGATCTGGGAGAGTAAGTTGCCGTATCCGCCCACCAGATAGTTAGAGCCAACCCCGCCGGCGAGCACAGCCGACGGCGAGACTGCCCCGGTAAGTCCGTTATTCGTCAGTTCGGCAAATGCCTGCAGAGTTGGTTTCAGAGAATTCTTTACACCCACCAGATTCAAACTGTTGCTTTCCAGGTTGAGCCGTCCCTGCTGAATTTCGAGGCGGTTTAGAATCGCCTGCTGCACCAGTTCTTCCGTCGGGCGGGATTCATCCTTGGCGGGGATCACCATCTTGTCCAGCGGAATTACGTGCACGTCGGCCAGGTCCGAAGTGGAGACGCCGGTTCGGCTCAGGGCGTTCTTCAGCACGGTTTCCTGCTGCGCCAGGTTCGTCTGCGAAATCACCAGATCCTGCTTGGCGCTATAGAGTTGCGATTCCGCGCGCGTGACTTCGATCTCGGCCAGCGAACCCAGTTCCACCTGCTTCTTGTTGTCATCCAGCAATTGCTGCGCTGTAGTGACTTCCTGTTGCCGCGCAGTCAAATCCTGATAGAAGCTGACCAGATCCCAATAAAGGTTCAGAGCCGCGGCCACGGTAGTGATCACCTGCTGCTTGAACTGCAGGTCTGTCACCTTCATGTTGTTCTTTTGCACGCGAATGTTACGCGCATTCACGGCGGCGCCGAATCCGTAGAGAAGATTCTGGGTGATCTGAAAGTCAAGATCCGCCGAGGTGAAAGGATTCAGGCCGTAAAGCGGGCTGTTGGTCTTGTTGAAGTCGCTGAAATAAGTGACCTGGGCCGATGTTCCGCTGGCCCACGATTGAGCGTACTGGCCTTGATACTGATGCTGCACGAAGACCAGGTCGGTGACGCCGGAGAAAACAATGTTGCTTTGCGGGCTTGTGGAGTGCAAGTACTGCCCGAAGACTGAAATGGTCGGGTCGAGATTCGGTATGGACGGACCTAACTGGGTGGTGATGCCGCCGCCGCTGCTGATCCCGCTGCCGGACGTTCCGGCGATGCCGTTCCCATTGATGCTGACTCCGGTCAAGCTGACGCTGGTCGGGCCGGCTGCGACTCCCTGGCCGACGCTGCGCAGCGCGCCGCCTCCCTGTGCGCGGCGAAGGACTTCGCGTTGCAGCAAGGGTGCGTACCGCTGTACTTCCACATCGATGTTATTCTCTATGGCCAGCGCCACTACATCCTGCGCGGTCAGGTAAAGATTGCCCGCCCGGATCAGCGACGCCAAACGCGAGGAGTTGCTCAAACTGATGGGCGGTACGGAGCGGGCCTGGTAGGGGCGCGTAAACCAGCCAAGCCCCCCAGTAGAGGGATCGATGCGGACCTGGTCCGATCCGCCCGCCGAGAGGCTTTGCGCATCGGCTGAAGAGGTGAGGAGCAATGCGGCGCACACCAATAGCGCCATGCCACGAGTCCTCCCGTAGCTACTTGTTCTTAACTTCATCTATTCACGTAACGGCTGTATTGAGGCTTCGGTTCAAAAAAACTTTGCGAGCCACAAAAAACGGCCCGTCTCAAAGATGATAACCTCATCGTCTTGTGAGGATTCATTTGCTGGCTGTAACGCTGCTCGGGCTGCCGCTTTTCGCGCCGTCCTTGCCCGCGTTGGATCTCAAATCTCTGAAATCGCAAGGATACGTCAGTGATTTCGCCGGCGTGATCGACCCCCAGAGCCGCGCCGCCGTCGAGAACTACGCCGCCGCCGTCGAACAGGCGACCGGTACCCAGATGTCCTTCGTCACGCTGAAGACGCTTGATGGGGATCCGCTCGAGGATGTCAGCATCGACCTTTTTCGGCAGTTCGGCGTGGGACAGAAGGGGAAGGACAACGGCGTTCAGCTGCTGCTGGTCACGGATGATCACAGGAGCCGGCTGGAGGTGGGAAACGGTCTGGAACCGGTGCTCCCGGATGGCCTCGACGGCGAGATTCTTCTGGATATGCGGCCCGAACTCCGCGCCGGGCATTACGGGCAAGCGATGCTGCTGGCGGCGCAGCGCATCGGGCAAACCGGGCGGAACGCTGGTGGCACCGACGTACCGCAGCAGGCCGACCGCGAACTCGATCGGGCTCTTGGGCAGCGCGCGATACGCGCGCGCGGAGTAGAAGACGTTCGAGCGCAAAATCGTCCCCCCGGTGATCGCGATGTCGCAGCCGCACAACGCGTACGTCTGCGCGACGGCTTCGGTCAACGCGGGCTCGGGGTCCGAATACACGAAGTATTCGAGCAGTTTGCGCGCGAGAAAGCGTTGGTGAACGGGCTGCGCGACGATGATGTTCACCACGTCGGTAAGTCCGAAGTTGCCGCTGTGGCCGAGAAACGTCTTTACGCCGTCGTCGTGCCGGCGCGGATCGAACGACACGCTCATCGTGTGCGAGTCGTACGCCCAGCCCGTGAACGCGCGCGCCGCTTCTTTGACGTCGCTTTCCGTATACTCGCCCAAGCCCAGGGCGAAGAGCTCCATCACCTCGCGAGCGTAATTTTCGTTGGGGTGGGCCTTGGAATTCGAGCGATTGTCGAGCCATACCGACATCGCCGGATCGACCGACACCGCTGCCAGCAAGGCGTGAAAATTCCCCAGACCTTGAGCGCGAAAAAGATCGATCTGTCGCGCCATGAGCGCCGGCGGCACTTTGGCGATGCTGGTGGCGAAATGGCCGTGCCAGAAGAGCGTCATCTTTTCGGCCAAGGGATGTTGGGTGCGCAGCATGCGGTCGAGCCACCACAACTCGGTGCCCGTTCGCGCCTGGCCGCCTTTGACCGCGTAGAGCACCTCACGTGGTGGATACGCCTCGAAGGGTAGTTCGGGCGCGGCCGGATGCACGAACGAGTCGACCGCCGCCGAGGCGCCCAGCCCGGCCGTGCGCGCGACATCTGCCGCGCTGCCCCCGAAACCCGCGCGGCGCAGCAGATGCGCGGCTTGCCGCACGCCGAAATGGCCGGCGTACGGCGCGAGCGCGGACTCGGCATCGAGCGTGCCGGACGGACGATACCCAACCTGCGGATCGGTCGACGTGTCGAGTGAGATCAAGGCCATGCCGCTTCAACGAACACGCCGCCGGTGACAATGCGGCCGACGATTAAGCGGCGATGAATTTTTCGCGGGTTAGCGCGGCCGCGAGCAGTCCACGCGGTGCTTTCCGCGGACGGCCCGGCACGCGCCGGCGTTGGCGAGCTTAGAAGCCCGAGGCTCGGTCGCTTAGGCAGGTGCTCACTAGCGCCGCGCGGTTGGAAACGCCGAACGCACGGAAAATGTGCTTGGAGAGCATGTTTTTAATCGTCTGCTCACCGACGTTGCGCAGTTGGGCGATCTCTTTGTTCGTCTTGCCCTGACAAATGAGCGTGACGACTTCGCGCTGGCCGTCGGGCAGTGAGGCGACGATCGGATGGCGTTCGAGGACATCGGGCTGCGCCTCGCCGTCGCGTGCCAGAGCTGCGCTGATGTAATTCTTCGTCGCGCCCAAGTGCGTTTTGACGTAGTGCAGAACGGCTTCATCGCGCTCGAGTTGGAGCAGTGCGTATCCGGCGCCGACCGCGCGGCGCACATAACCGATCCCGGCGAACATCTCGAACGCCTCACGGTAGCAGTGCCGCGCCCGCTTTGAATCCCCGGCGGCTTCGGCGACGACACCGGTAATGAACGCTTCGTCGGCGGTCAGCCGCACGTCGTTCGAGTACGAGACAAGCCGATCGACTGGCGCGAGGCCGAAGTAGCGCGTACACAGCTGCGCGGACCTTTGCGGATCGAAATGCGTGCAAGCCTCGGCGACGGCTAACAGCGCGAAGCGTTCTTCGCCGACGAGCTCTTGGCCGTCGATCGATTCGAGCAGGTCGAGCGCGCGCTTCGCATGTAGCGTCGCGGTAAACGGCTCGCCGGCATTGCGCGCGACGATCGCACTCATGCTCCACGCGAGAACCTCGAAAGCGATTGTCGGCGCACTTTCACGCGCGAGCGCCGCGTACTGGTACGCGCCCAGTGTGTCGCCCGCGAACTCCCGATAAAGCGCCTGATAGACGAGCGTGAGAAAATGCTGAGCCGAAAGCCCGGATGACCAATTGAGCTGCTCCGCCTTGAGATCGACAAAGCGCGCCAGGTCTGCATCGAAAAGTTCAGCTGAGTAAATCGAGAGCGTACAGATCGCCGTGGCCGCGATCGCGCGGTCGTGCGCGGTGCACTCGTCGAGCCGCACCAGGGTCCGTTTGAAGCCTTCGGCCGAACGCCGGTAGTTCGCGCGCGCCGTGTCGCACCAAGCTTGCAGTTCGAGCGCCCGGGCGTGAATGATGTCGGCGCGCGGATCGACCTGCGCTAAATAGGTCTCGGCCGTGTCGATGTCGCGCTTGGCCCAATAGCCAAGCGCTGTCGCGAACGCGATCTCCGAACTCACCGCGAAGTGCGCGCCCGAACAGCGCGAAGCCGCCTCGTGCAGGATTGCTATTCCGGTGTCGGGATCGTCCTGGCGGATCCGGGCGCTCGCAACGAGCATCTGCGCCGTGAGCGACGCGTCGAGGGTCGCGTGAGTTTCGAGCGTATCGACGATGGCGGCTTGGGCTTCGCGCGGCCGCCCGGTTCGCAAATAGGCTCGCGCTGATAGCAGGGCGACTTCGGAGGTGGTCGCGACTGACCCGACGCGGATGTCCGCGCAGATCTCGAGGCACCGTTCGAAGTCGCCCTCGAAGTAGGCCAGCTTGGCGTCGGATACGGAAGCGCGCGTGCCGACCGGGATCGGCTTGGGTGCCATCTCCATTGAAAACCGGCATTCTACGTGTCCCTCAAAATCTTTACCTCCCCCCGGCTGCGTGGCAAAAATTGTCGTTCTGGATTAGTCCATCAGCTTAGGAACCCGACGAATTAGGAACCCGACGAACGGGGGCTATGAAGGGCCGGCGCCGAGGCCGTAGCAGCAGCTGAAGATGTGAAGCAGCGTGGCAATGACCGAGAAAGCGAGCATTGAAGGTTCCCGTCTGCCGGTTGGACCGGCTAGCAGAACAGTACAAAGGTACCGTCCTGGGAACTACGCTTTCGAGCAGATTGGTGCCTCGCTTGAATCGGCTAGAGAATTGCAAAGACTTTGCAACGTTTCTTACCGGCAGCTTGCCCCCGCCCGTTGAGGAACGGGGGAGGCGTTGCGTCGTGATGGGCGCGCTTGGTAACGGTGCTCCGCGCACGGGGGCTGATTTGGAGCCGCGCAGGCGCTAATGGAGCCGGCGCGCGCTAATTTGAGCCACGCACGGGCCGATTTGGAGCCGCGCACGGGCTGGTTTTGGAGCCGCGCACGGGCTGGTTTTGGAGCCGGGCTGATTTTGGACGCGCTTTGGCTAACGCCGCAGGTCGCGATCCCGCTCTTGGTGCCGGTGCTCGCCGCAGAGCGGCCGGCTGCGGCCCGCCAGGACGGCTGCGGCGCCCTCGATGGCCTCGTCCAGCTCGAACTCGTGCGGCCCGGTAAAGACGCCGTCCGCGGTCTCGATGAAAAAACCGCCGGTCCATGCCCGCGGGCGCAGCCCATACACCGCCAACGCCGCCGCGGCCGCGTTCCGCTGGGCGAGGGCGACGGCCAGTTCGCCGGCGTGGCGCACCAGCGCGGGGACCGTTCCGTACACGATCGCGCCGTCCAGCGCGAACGCGAAGGCGACGTCGCGCTCGGCGACCCGCGCGTCGCCGGCCGGAAGCCGCCCGGACAGCAACGTAAACGATCCCTCGAAGGCCGCCGAGATCGCCCGGCGCGGCGCGCAGCGCACGCAGACGAGCATCTCGGCCACCCGTTCCGCGGCGGCGACGACGGGTGGCAAATCGGCGGCGGCGCTGACCGCTGGCGAACCGTCAGCACCGGCGGGGTTAGCGCTAGCGCTAGCGCTGCGGCCGGCCGGCACATCGGGCGGCGGCGCCTCGCCCGAGCGCGCGGGCGGGGATGCCTCGCGCAGGGCGGGCGCGGCCGGCGGGCTCGTGAAGCCGGCGGCGGTCGTCAGCGGCGCAAGCGCCTGCAACTCGACCAGAAGTTCGGGTGCGGCGACGCCGCGCGTCGGCCGGCCGGCGGCGGAAACCGTCACGTCGACGTCGGCCCGCGCGAGCCCGACCGCTAGCAACCGGCGCTGTTCGCGCGCGTAGTTCTCGCGCAGTTTGGCCGCGTGCAGATACCAAGTGAACTTCGCGGTGCGCGCGGTGACGGCTTCGCCGACGCTGTCCTTGGGGATCATGCCGTACGTCGGACTGAACAAAAACGCGTCCGGCACGTAGTAGGGCGGGAACGAACCGGCCCGCACGTCCACGAGGTAGACGTGATCGAAGCGGCGCGCCTTGATCGCATCGATCGCCGCGACGACCACGGCATCAAGCGCGGGATCGGCGAGCAGCGGACCCGTTTCGCCGCCCGCGATGTGCTCGCAGTACGCCAGCGCCGCGGCAAGTCCGGCGCCGGGGTGGCGCGCGGCGTACCGGCCGATCGTCGCCAGCAGGGCGTCGACCAGCGCGGCGCGACGCCGCGCCCGGGCCGCGGTTTCACCCGCCCGCCGCTCGTAGCTGCCGCCATCGGTCACGATCGCGGCGGCGGCCGCGGCCGCGTCCGCCGACTGCGCCAAGCGCTGCCAGCCGGCCCGGCGCGCCCGGAACGCGACGAGCCGTTCGCGGGCGATGGGTTCGAGATCGGCATCGCGGTCGCCGCGCACTACGTTGGTGCCCAGGCGCAGGTCGCGCCGCCGGTCCCAGCGCCGCGAACCGTCGCCTTCGTCGGCCGCCGGAAACTCGAAGAGCGCCGCCTGCGGATGGGCCGGCTCGCCGCAGATCAGCGCGAGCGACGCATCGGAGAAGCTCAGCAGCGGGAGCTGCAGCACGCGCAAGAGCCAGGCGTGGGCGAACGGATCGACCGTGCACCACAGCAGCGCCAGCGCGTCGAGGGTGTCGTGGCGCGCCAAGAGCGCCGCGTCGCCGTGCAGCGCGATCGGGATGTCGCGGTCGAGCAGCGCGTCCTCGAATGATCCCAGCGTGCGCAGCGAACGGTGCACAATCGCGATGCGGCCCGGCGGCGTCCCGGCCGCGATCGGCTCCGGATGGCGCAGCAGCTCGTAAAGCTGCGCATCATAG
>PLFE01000171.1:95820-96131 GCA_003136675.1 Bryobacterales bacterium | reverse complement strand
GCGCCAGCGTTGCGGTTGCGCTGGGAGAGCGCGTTGCCCGTGCGCGAGGCGGAATTGAAAACCAGGGATAACGATGCGCCCACCATTGACCAGGATCACTATGCGATTGCGGTTTACGGCGTGCCGAGCAAGATGGTGAGCGGCGATGAAAAACACGTGGCGGATCAACTCAAGAAAAAGGCGTCGATCAAACGCGATGGGAAGAAGGATTTGAAGCCTTCGAGTGTCGAGGTTTTGCAGCGGGACGACGGGCCTGTGATCGTCTATCTGTTTCCCCGAACGACAGAACTCACCAAAGAGGACCGGCGCGC
>PLFE01000171.1:95525-95809 GCA_003136675.1 Bryobacterales bacterium | reverse complement strand
AGAAGTCAATCCATTGCGTCGTCGCGCGCCCGTTTTTCTTGCCGGGCGCATCTTCCGCCGTGATTCCCATAAAATAGCGTCCGGGCGCGGTCTCCTGATCAATGCGATAAGTCCCGCTCACTTCGTCGCGGCGAAAAGCGACAGGCTCTGAGTGAACCGGCTTGTCCTCATTCAGGATCTGCAACTCCGCAGTCGGCTGGACGCGATTCGCAGCGAAAGCGCCCGAACACTTTCGATAACGCATATTGAATGAGCCGGACTGTTTACGCCCGCTTTGCACGCGG
>PLFE01000171.1:0-95477 GCA_003136675.1 Bryobacterales bacterium | reverse complement strand
GCTAAGGACATCAAATGGGCAGAACGCGCACTCGCATCGCGACGGGAATAATGCTGGATGCCGGCGCGCTCATCGCCTTGGATCGCGGCGATAGGCGAATGATCGCCTTGCTCCGACGGGCCTTAGCTCAAGGCCGGACTTTTAGAGTTCCCGCAGGCGTGGTCGCACAGGCATGGCGTGACGGACGCGGTCAGGTCACGTTAGCCAGGTTCTTGCGGAGCCACGAAGTTGAGGTTATTCCTCTTGACGAGCAGCTTGCCCGTTCCTGTGGAGAGCTCTGTGGCGCCGCCAATGCGTCGGATATTATCGATGCATCGGTGGTGATCCTCGCCAGGCAGAAGCGAGACCCCATAGTTACAAGCGATCCGAATGACCTGCGGCGTCTGGATCCGGCAGCCCAGATTATTACCGTTTAATTTCGGGCGGGAATGATTCCATATGCGCCCGGACTTCTGATGAAAGTTCGGAATAGTAGTTGGACTCCCCGTCCTGGCGAAGACCCCATCGGCAAGCTTTAAGCCGAGCAGCGCGAACGGTCCGTCATAGCCTTTACCGGCAGGCGGCATCCAAGCAGAGATTCTTGCTGAAGAAGGGCATCACGTGATTCTGAAATCGGTCAGCCACCGCACTGGTGTGCGTGCCGGGGTAGATCTCAAAGCCGTTTGCGATTCCATATTTATCGAAGACATCGTGAAGCTTACCGGCGTCGACGCGCAGACCGTCCTGGTCGCCCACGTCGATGGAAATGGCGCGGTACTGCTTGAGGTTTCCAATGTACTGATCCACGAAGGCCAGGGGCGCGTTCGCAGCCCACTTCGCCAGAACATCCGGCTGCGGAACACCGTCCTTTACCGGCAGGTCGAGATAGAGAGGAGGATTCTTCGGATCGGGCGACCATGCCGCCGCGGAGGCAAGCTGGGCCCGCGCATAGAACGGAAGCCTGGCCGAATCCTCAGGAGTCTTCACGGATTCGAGTGCCTTTTCGATGTCAGGATTGGACGGACCGCCCTGACGCGCCGACATGCAGCAGGGGCTCATGATGTACAAGCTGCCGAACACGTCCGAATGTTTCATGCCAATGCGGCTCGCGCCGTAGCCGCCCATTGAATGGCCAACCAAGCCTCGACTGAGCCTCTCAGGAATTGTGCGGTAATGCGAGTCGATGTACGCGACCAGATCGTGCGCGATGAACTTCTCAAAATCACCTGTGGTGACGGAACTCGAATACATGGAACCGTTGTGCACGGTTTTGGAATCGGGAAGCACCACGATCATCTCCTTCGCGCCCTGGGCGAACGCGCCTTCTATGGTCTGCGGCACGTGAATCTCATGGCTCCACTGTTCCGCACCGATGGAGTAGCCGTGAAGGGCATAGACAACCGGGTAGCGCCGGGACTTGTCATGGGCGTAACCCGGCGGCAGGAAAATGAGCACGTCGCGGTCGACGGAGTTCCCTTCCAGGTTGCCCTCCAGTGCAGCGCCGTGTACCTTGATGTGCTCCACCGTTACCGGCTTCGCGCCCGCAACCACGGGCGGCACGATCGTCTGGACCTGAGCTGAAACCTGGGAAGTCATGGAAATCGCCATTGCAATTACTATCGTGCAGGGTAACTTCATCGCTTCCCAACTATACAAACCTTGCCCGGGAAGGAACAAGACAAATCAGTCGGAGTATTTTCATCGATTCTTTCGATGAATCAGATCACCTGGATTCCGTGATTCCCACCAAACAGGTCCGCCAGAGCGCTCACCTCGCGCTTGCCAGGAGCCGCATCCTTGCAAATGAGATTGAGACGTACCTCACGGGTGCCTCCGACCGGCATCCTGAGCGGCAGGAATTCCGCGCTATCCAAACAGGCTTGAATGCGATACTCCGGCAGCCAACCGAAACATAGACCGCTTCGAACGGCATCAATGGCGGCTTCGATCGTGCTGACCGGCAGGAAGCGTTGCGCCGCGCTGCGCGGTTGCCGCTTCGTGTTGCCGGGCCCAGCTCCTTCGACGACCACGAGCACGTGCCGCATCATTTCGGCGCGTGACAGCGGCTGTTTCATTGAGTGGAGGGGGTGATCCCCGCGGGCAACCGCTGTCATCCGGATATCGAGGATCGGCTTCACAAAGTACTCGCGCGACATCAAACCGGCGACACAGATGTGCGCGTTGTGCGCGGAGAATTCGGAATCCGCTGAGAGGAATGTAGCCTGGCGGATCTTGAGATGGACATAGGGAAAGCTTCGCGCGAATTCCGCCAGAGCGCAGAAGAGGCGCTCATTGGGGAAAATGCTATCGACCGAGACCCGGATCTCCGATTGCCCGCCCGAGGCCAGTGAAAGAGCGCGCTGCTCGAGGTGGTTAAATCCGGCCAAATGAGGCTCCGCGTCGGCCAGCAGCACCCGCCCTGCTTCGGTGAGTTGCGCCTTTCGACCGTTCTGCTCAAAGAGCCTGACTCCGAGTTGTTCCTGCAGCCGCGCCACCGCGTAGCTGATCGTGGATTGCGAGCGGTTGAGCTGCTCGGCAGCGGGAGCGAATCCGCCCAACTGCACCACGGCTTGAAAGGCCTCCCACGCATCGAGCGTTGTCTTCATCGAATCCAATATATCGAACGCTTCGATATATCAACTTGAAAAATGCGACTGTTCGTTCGAAGTCCTGTTGGCATAACATGCGTTTATTGGATGGCTAGCCATAGAAAACGAGGGGATTACGAGAATGAGTTGGGTTGGAATGTTTGTGTTTGTGGTTGGCGTTCTCTGTTATGCGCAGGATTCGGACTTCAAGGCCGCCGCCACGAATGTTGCCGGTGCGGCCTATCCGCGTGTCGATAGTGCGTCGAGGTGCCAGTTCCGACTAAAAGCTCCGGATGCCACCAAGGTGCGGCTCAACTTCTGGAGCGGACCGAAACTGGATATGGAGAAACAACCCGATGGATATTGGACCGTGACGACGCCGTCCCTGGCTCCGGGGTTGCACTACTATACGCTGATCGTGGACGGAGTGGAGTTCAGCGACCCCGCCAGCCATGCTTTCTACGGAGGCAGCAAAGACGCCAGCGCGATCGAGATTCCCGAAGCGGGGGTTACGTACTACTCGGCTCAACCGGTTCCCCATGGAGAGGTTCGCGAGGTTTGGTATCACTCATCCGTAACCGGGAGTTGGCGGCATGCGCTGGTATATACGCCGCCGGGCTACGATGTGCAAACGCGGGTACGCTATCCGGTGCTCTATCTGCAGCATGGTGGAGGCGAGGATGAGACGGGCTGGATCCGGCAGGGAAATGCGAACTTCATCCTCGATAACCTGATCGCGAGCGGCGCTGCCAAGCCAATGATCATCGTGATGGCGAACGGCTATGCGAGGCGCGCCGGTCAAACCCCTCCCGACCTGGCGGGCAAGCCGTTTGGGTCGCCCGAAGCGATGCGCGCGATGCGCGAAACGGCGGCCGCGTTTGAAGACGATGTGACGCAGGCGCTGATCCCGTTCATCGATACAAATTTCAGGACCCTTTCCGACCGGGACCATCGCGCCATGGCGGGGCTTTCGATGGGCGGAATGCAGACGTTCCAGGTGACGTTCGACCACCTCGAGTTGTTCTCCTACATCGGCGGATTCAGCGGGGCGGCCGGGTCGCTTGGAAATGAGAAATTCGACCCGAAGACCACTCTCAACGGAGCGCTGGCCGATCCCGCGGCCTTCGCGAAGAGAGTGCATGTGCTGTGGCTGGGGGTGGGGACCGAGGAACCTGCGAATATGCATGCCGGAATCGAGCGGCTGCATACTTCACTGGTCGATGCGGATATCAAGCACGTGTTCTATGAATCACCCGGCACCGCGCATGAGTGGCAGACATGGCGCCGGGATCTGAAGGACTTTGCACCCAGACTGTTTTGAACGAATCGGCCCGGCGTAACCCATTGCACAGAGTTGAAGAGGACGCCATCGCAGCTTGGCGAAAGCTACCGGTGAGTCACACCGAATACCGGTAGCGGGCTTCGCAACATCCAGCATCCTTCAAGTGGTTGTTTTGCTTTGCCGGCGCGTTGCCTGCGCGCGCTTGCTTAGAGGACCTGCCCGCGCCACTCCATGAAGGCAAATCCGTTAGAGCCCGAATTTTGCTCGCGACAGTAACTAATGAGACGGAGTGGTGGTTGAGACCACGGCGCTGTTGGCGGAGGTAAAGCCGCTCGCGTTTTGCGATTCGATGGCGTAGTAGTAAGTGGTGTTGGGAGCGACTCCGGAATCTGTGTATGAGGTGGTAGTGACCGTGGCGTGAATGGCCGCATTGCCGGCGGATGTTCCACGCAGTACCCGGTAGGAGACCGCGCCACCGGTAGAGGCGCTCCATGTCAACGAAACGGCTGACTTCGAGGATGCGGTGACGGTGACTCTGGAAGGGACGGATGGCGGCGCATTGTTGGGAGTTTCAACGGTGAGCTGTGCGGACTGAGCGGAAACATTGCCGACCGCATCAAAAGCCTTCAGAGTGTAGTGATAGGTGTCGCCGGGCGTGAGACCCGTGTCGGTAAAGGCTAACCCGTTCACCGTGGCGATGAGAGTGCCATTCCGATAAAGGTCGTAGGCTGCGACGCCGACATTGTCGGTATCGGGCGTCCACGCGATCTGCGCGAGGGTGAACGCGACCGTGACGGCGGTGGGAGGAGCAGGCGTGGCCGGCGCAGACGTATCGGGCCCGGGCAGAATGGCTTTTTCCCAGGCGAGCCCCGTGGAGGTGAAGGTTCCAGCCTGGATGGCTTTTCCGACGGCCGCGTAGGCATCAGTCATCACCGTAGCGCCAGGCAAAGAGCCGTAGGTTCCGTAGTCGAGGTAGGCGGAGAAATAGGTGGTCCATGAAGGGGCGAGGTAGATGAGATGGTTGGCGTTCGCGAAGTCGACCATGGCCTGAAGAAACGCGGTATCAACGGGCGCCCAGAAACTGAACGGATTCAATTCATCGTCCGTGGATCCGTTTAACGATGCGGAAACGCCCGCAATGCCCTTCATGGGCCAGCATTCGCTGACCCCCAGAGGCTTGCCGGCGGTGTGGGCCATCTGGGCGGCGGTGATGGCAAGGGTCATATCGCTGTTCGAAATCTGAATGACGTGCATGTCGAGGAAATCGATGGGCTGTAAGAGGAAGCTCTGCACCCACTGGGTGTAGTTGGGGATCCACGTGCCTGCCCCTGCGCCAATGAGAACCTTGGTGGTCCCCGCGCCGTGGATGGCCGTGAGAATGGTCTGGAGAAGCTGAGTGCCGCCGCTGACGGTATTGAGGCTGGTTTGGCCGGAGTCGCTCTCTTCGGTATCAGGCTCGGTGATGACGGTCATGTAATCCGGCTGAATCAACTGGGCCACGGTGAGAGCGTTCTGGGCGCGCCCGGCCATGTATTCCGTCCAGGTCAGCGTTTTGTAATAGGTCTGGAACTGGCTGAATTGGGTTCCGGGCACGGCAAAGGCAGTGGTGCACTCAACCAGCAGTTTGAGCCCCCGGGCGTGCACATCGAGCGAAAACTGCTTGTAGAAGTTCACAAACTCCTGGTAGAGCGCCGGGTTTGCTATCGACGTGTAGTAGGGCTGGTAGAGGATCGGGAAGTTAATGTGAACCGTGATTGCTTTCGCCCCCAGCGCCTGCAGCGAGTTCAACTCGGGCGTCACATTGAAGCTGTAGTAATCCGGATTCAGAAGCGTGGTGTAGTTATCGGACGATGCCGCATTGGCTTGCGGCGCGCCTAAGAAAGAAGAAGGGGCTCCGTTCCAACCGGTCTTGGCGGCCGTGTCAAAACTGGAGATCTGGCCGGACAGGGCAGTGTACGTGGCCTGGTAGGGCGCCGGAACGGTCTGCGCGCTGAGGCACAGTGCCGGGAGCAAAACGAGTGCTGGAGAGAGATTCATGGGATTCCTTTTGGCGATTTGCGAAAGCTGCGCGATCACGATTTGGCATGGGGGGAAAGACGCAGGCGAAGCGCCTGCCAAACCCACTGGCTGCTAAGTGTTCATTCGGAGGAAATCCAAAAGAACTTTAGGGTGGACAGGCGAGCAGCGCAGGGCGCGGGCGAGAATCCCGTTTTTGGGATTCGGGCCGGGGTGACCGCCGCTCAGTGTAGTGTCCGCGAAATAACCAGACAGAAATTAGGGCACACGCCGACGCGGCTGAAGCCGCGGATACCATGCCAATCCGGTATGTGTCTAGTGAAAAGGGATTCTGGTTAATATTTGGTGAAGAAATTCCCGGCGCTTTGACGCTGGCGCGGGCGAATGCGATACTAGCAAAATCTTGGTCTTAAGTTCAGGGAGGAAGCTGGTGAGAGTTCACAACGTTTGCGCGTTTCAAAGATGGTTGGCGGTCCTGATTTTCGGGTGTCTATTGCCTGCCTTGCCGGTATCGGCGCAGCAGACACTGGGCGCGATTACAGGAACGGTAAAAGATGTTTCAGGCGCGGTGCTGCCGGGAGTCACCGTGAAGGCGCGAAGCATCACAACCAATCTGGAAGTCACCGAGCAGTCACAATCGAACGGTTCGTATTCCGTTCCCAACCTTCCGATCGGCACGTATGAGTTGAGTTTCTCGAAGCCGGGCTTCGAGACCGAAGCGCACACGCAGGTGCTGGTGAATTCCGACCGCACGACAACGGTGGATTCGGTGATGACGGTGGGCGCGGTGACCAGCACGGTGGAAGTGACCGGGACGCCGCTGATGAACCAGGTGGATACCACCAATGGCTATGTGGTTGACCAGATGACTATTGAGCAGACCCCATTGGGCACGGGAAGCTTTACGCAACTGGCGATTCTGAGCCCGGGCGTGCACGCGGACTTTCTGGGCGGCGCGGGAGCGAATGCGGGCCTCGGCAACCAGGCCATTTTCTCCAATGGACAGCGGGATACCAGCAATAGCTTCTCACTGAACGGAATCAGCACGAATAATCTGTTCAACGGGAACTCGACAAGTCAAGTGGGCGAGAATCGTTTCGTTCTGAACACCGGTGAGAACTTCGGCTCGGGCGGCGAGATCCAGACCAGTACGTCGGTGTATGCGGCCATCGGTCAGGCACTGCCGACGCCGCCGGTGGAATCGATCCAGGAGATCAGCGTAAATTCTTCGATGTACGATGCGTCGCAGGGCTCTAACAGCGGTGCGCATGTGGGAGTGATCACCAAGTCCGGGACGAACGCGATTCACGGCGAGGCCTACGAACGGTTCCAAAACAGCGCCATGGATGCGGCGCCATTCTTCGACAACGCCTCACCGGCTGTTACTACAAAGGATCCATTTCTCAACCGCAATCAGTTCGGGGCAACCTTCGGCGGGCCCATCAAGAAGGACAAGCTTTTCTATTTTCTGTCTTACCAGGGCATCCGGGTGGCGGACGCATCGGTCTCGCTGAAGGACGTCACTGTGCCACTGGGCCTTACTAACGATCGCAGCGCGGATGGCATTGTGAACGCGGTGAAAAGCAGTTTCGGCACCACGATCGCCGCGAGCCAGATCAGCCCGGTCGCTCTTTCGCTGTTGAGCGCCACCCTGAAGAACGGGCAATTCCTGATTCCGAGCGCTCAGATCACGAATGCGGCCCAGGCCACGGGTCTGGGGTATGACGCGGTGGAGCAAGGGCCCAACGCACAGGCGAATGTCGATCAAGGGATCGCCAATTTCGATTACCTGATCAGCGACAAAGATCGTCTGAGCGGCAAGTATTATATACAGGAAAATCCGACGACGAACCCATTTGGAGCGGTCGGAGTTCTGCAAGGGTTCCCGCAGCAGCTTTCAGCGGGCAGCCAGGTGTTCTCTCTTGACAATTCCGTGATCCTGACGCCCTCGCTCACGTGGGAGCAGAAAGCTGGATTCACCCGGATGTTCGCGTTCTCGCACACCACTTCGGCCTTCACGCCTTCCGATTTTGGCATCAATCTTTTCGGCACCTCAACGTTTCCGCAAATTGAGATGACGACATCCGACCCGACGATCGGCGGGGGTCTGCAATTCGGAGACAGCGTCAGCTTTGGCAATGCGGGAATGTATCAGAATCAGTGGGAATACGGCTCGACGTTGAACTGGGTGAAGGGGAAGCACACGCTGGCGTTCGGAGTGAATTGGGATCACACCCAACTGAACGTCGTCAACGACAACACTTCGGCCGACACGATCGACTTCAAGACGTTTACCAACTTCGTCGAAGGGACGGTCCGGACGGGGACTTATTCGGCGGCATTCTCGGGATCGGCCAATCGTTATTACCGCTCGGACACGGTGGGCGCCTTTGTCAATGACAACTTCAAGGTGCGGAGCAATCTTACTGTGACCATGGGCCTGCGCTGGGATTTCGACGGGCCGCTGTCTGAGAAATACGGGCGACTTACGGGCTTTGACGGCAATCTTTATTCCTACAATGCGGGGACCGACACGATCACTAACTCCGGTCTTGAGATCGCCGGGAACAATTCGCAATTTGGGACTGCCGGGGCCAGCAATAGTTTATTGAGACAGGATCAGTGGATCTTCGCGCCACGAATCGGCGTGGCTTATTCGCCAACTTCCAAGCTGACGATACGAGCGGGATTTGGTATGTACGCCGACCGCGGGGAACTGTTTTCCTATCTCTCGCCCAGCGCCGGCGGCGGATACAACGGACCGTTTGGCGTGACTCTGGCGCCTCCTTTTGTGAGCCCGGTTTTCGCTACCAAGGGAGCTACTTTCGCGAATCCGTTTGGTACAACTGCGCCGCCCGCGCCTGCCGGGAGCGCCGCGGCATTCCAGGCGCTGCTGCCGAATATCAGCCAGACAGAATCGGGCGACTACCCGACGGGAAATCTTTTTGGGCCTTTCCTGTTTGGCGGTTATGACATCAACAACAAGCTTCCCTATTCGGAGAATTGGACGTTCGACCTGCAATACCAGGCGGCCAACAGCTGGCTGTTCAGCGCTGGGTATGTGGGGAACCACAGTCTGCACAACGTGCTGCCGATTCCTTTCAACCAACCCAACATTGCGACGGCGCAGAATCCAATCAATGGCCAGACGTCTTCCTACGGCGGTGTATTGTATAACTCGCCGGACACCGAGCCGATCTCCACCAACGAGTATTCGGGCAACGCTCCGGTGCGCGTGCCTTACATCGGCTACGACATGAACTCGGTGCTTTACAAGGCCGAGGGGATTGCCAACTACAACGCTCTGCAATTGCAGGCTCGCAAGCGACTTTCCTTCGGCTTGCAGTTTACCGCCTCTTATACGTGGTCACATGCGCTGGATGAGCAGAGCGGACTGGGTCTGTTCTTTACGGGCAACAATCCTTTGTATCCGGCGTCGAATTACGCGTCGGCGGATTTCGATCAAACGCATGTGTTCCTGGTCAACTACAGTTACACGATTCCGAGCTATGCGAAGAGCAGGAGCCTCGGCGCGCTGATTAATGGTTGGACAATCGGCGGGCAGACGGTAGCGCAGAGCGGGCAGCCCTATAGCGTGTACGACTATTCCGGTTCGGTGGCCAGCCTTTACTTCGGGACCGACGATGAAATCGGCAACCCGATCGTACCCCTGAAGCCGGGAGTATCGGCATCCCAGGCGCAATTGCAAGGGACGACGGGGGTAAACGCGGGCAAGCCGGTTTTGAACGCGAACGATTTCTCTCCCGTGTTTGTTGCGCCGGGAACGTATGGCGTGCCGGCGTGCGACGCCTCGGGATGCGATAACTATGAATCGATCTACGGCTCTTCGGGACGCAATTTGTTCCGCGCACCCTTCCAGGTGCGATTCGATATGAGCATGGCGAAGGAGTTCGTGCTCAACGAACGGTTCCGGATGCGCTTTAACTTCGACGCGTACAACGTTTTCAATCACCCGGATTTCGACGCCCCGAACAACGATGTGGTGTTCTTTGAAGGCTACTCCGCTCCGCCGGTGTTCCCGCCGCAGGGCAGCCTGGGAATCATCCAGCACACCATCGGCAGTTCGCGCTTCCTGCAACTGGGTCTACACTTGAAGTTCTAATATGATCGACCGACGCATCATCGCAGCCGCACTGATGACGGCGGCTGCGCTGTGCGCGGCAAACGTTCCATCGAACCTGAAGCCGGATGGCGTGCCGGCCATCGACACCAAGCTATTCGAGCAAACCGAACGATACACAGCGTCGCGGTCCGCGGCGCTGCTGGATTGGAACCCGGCACGGCGCGAGATTCTGATCAGCACGCGTTTTGGCGATGTGCCGCAGATTCATCGCGTGGCGGCTCCGGGTGGGGCTCGGGAACAGTTGACGTTTTTCCCGGACCGGGTGTCGGGCGGCAGTTTCAATCCCGTCAACGGAAACGAGATCGTCTTTGAAAAGGACTCGGGCGGGGACGAGTTCTTTCAGCTTTATCTGCTGGAGACGCAGACCGGTGAGGTAACCCGGCTCACGGAGGGCGACCGGTCGCGGAACCAGAATCCGGTGTGGTCGCGTAGCGGGAAACGGATCGTTTATACGTCGACCAAGCGCGATGGCGAGCACTCCGACATCTGGATCGTGGACCCGCACAATCCATCGAGCGCGCGCATTCTCTTCGAGGCGAAAGACCCTGGCTGGCAAATTTCGGATTGGTCCGCGGACGAGACGAAGCTGCTGGTGATCCTTTACCGGTCGGCGGTGGTGAGCGAACTTTATTTGCTGGATAGCGGCTCCGGGAAGATGGAGAAACTGGGCCCCGACGAAGCGGGCGCCAATTATGCCAGCGCAAAGTTTTCTCTCGATGGACAGGGGGCTTACCTCACCAGCAATGCCGGCAGCGATTTTGAGCGGCTGGGGTATTTGAACCTGGCTTCCAGGAAATTCACGGCGTGGGACGCCGGGCGGAATTGGGACGTCAGCGGTTTGGAGCTTTCCCGAGACGGCCAGAAACTGGCGTATGTGGTGAACGAGGATGGCGCTGAAAAGCTGCATGTCGTGAATACGCGAACCAAGCAGGAGATGGCGCTGCCCCAGATTCCTCAGGGAACGATCGGGACGATCCGCTGGCGGCCTTCGAGCGACGAGGTCGGTTTCTCGCTGACCTCCGCGCATACGCCGGGCGACACATTTTCGGTTCGCCTGAGCGCGGGTGTGCTGGAGCGGTGGACGTTCAGCGAGACGGGGGGCGTCGATGCCGCGCAATTTGCGGAACCGCGGCTGATCCACTGGAAGTCTTTCGATGGCAAGCCCATTTCGGGTTTTCTTTATGCCGCCGCAGGGAAGTTTTCGGGCCCGCGTCCCGTGATTATCGACATCCACGGCGGCCCGGAAGGGCAGAGCCAGCCGATCTATCAGGGCCAGAAGAACTTCTTTATGCAGGAGTTGGGGATCACGATGATCCTGCCCAACGTGCGCGGTTCGAGCGGCTATGGAAAGGCTTTTCTGAATTCCGATAACGGTTACAAGCGGGAAGATTCGGTGAAGGATATCGGCGCGCTGCTCGATTGGATCAAGACGCAGCCGGACCTGGACGCCTCACGCGTGATGGTGACCGGGGGCAGCTATGGCGGGTATATGACGCTGGCCGTGATGACGCACTACAGCGACCGGGTACGGTGCGCCGTGGAAGCTGTGGGCATCAGCAATTTCCGCACATTCCTGCAACATACGGAAGCTTACCGGCGGGACCTGCGGCGAGTGGAGTACGGCGACGAGCGCGACCCGAAGATGCGGGACTTCTTTGAAACCATTGCGCCCATGAACAACGCCTCGAAGATCACGCGGCCGATGTTCATCATCGCGGGGCGCAACGATCCGCGCGTGCCCTGGACCGAAGGCCAGCAGATGACTGAAGCGCTGCGCAAGCAGAATGTGCCGACGTGGTTTCTGGTGGCGGAGGACGAAGGGCACGGCTTTGCGAAAAAGACCAACCGGGATTATCTGTTCGCCGCGACTGTGGAGTTTGTGAAGCGGTATCTGCTCAATTAGGCGTGACGACAAGCTTCCGATTCTCTCTTCTGTTTCTCGCGCTATTTCTCCTGATCACGCTTGGGTTGCTGGGGGGCTTCGTTGGGGGCGTGGACTGGATGGTGCTGGCCTTTGTGACGCACGAGCGGACTCCGTGGCTGACGAGCACGGCGTTGAGCATCACAGCCCTCGGGTCTGACGCGGTGGTGATCCTGTTCTCGGCGATCGCTGTTTCGCTGTTCGCGGTATGGCGCGACCGCATGGCTGCTGTACAGGTGGTGGCGGCTGCGGTGGGAGCGAGTTTGTTGACTCTCGCGACCAAGAACATCATCGAACGCGTTCGCCCTCCGGACGCAGAGAGGCTGATCGCGGTGTCCGGCTTCTCTTACCCCAGCGGGCATTCGCTGGCCGCAGCGGCACTTTATGCGACCCTCGCGATGGTGGCCTGCCGGCATGTGAAGGAGACGCGCGCGCGGTCCGCCGTTTATCTTTGTGCAGCGGCGGTGATGCTTCTGGTGGGTGGTTCGCGCGCTTACCTGGGAGTACACTATGCGAGCGATGTGGCGGGCGGACTCTCGCTGGGAACCGGATGGGCGCTGGCGCTGGGCGGGGGCTTCGATAGAATAAGAGCCCAATAGAACCCGATAGAATAAGAACCGCATGAAACGTCTTTTCATTTTTTCAATGGCCCTCTCTCTGTCAATCCTGAATGCGGCTTCGCCGGGAACCCATAGCGGCACGCTACTGGTAGCCAATAAGGGCGAGCACACGCTGGGAATTGTCGATCCGGCGTCCGGCAAACAGCTCGCCGCAGTTCCGGAGGAGGGCGTTACCGGCCATGAAGTGATTGCTTCGCCGGACGGGAAAACGGCGTACGTTCCGATCTATGGAAACTCCGGGGTCGGCAAACCTGGGACGGATGGCAGCAACATGGTGGCGATTGACATCGCCACGCGCAAGATCGTCGGAGACCTGAAGTTTGGGCACGGCGTGCGGCCGCATTGCGCGCAGTTCGGTCCCAAGAATGGATTGCTGTACGTTTCGACGGAGCTGGACAAATCGATCGCCATTATCGATCCCAAAACGTTGAAGGTGATTGGATCGGTGCCGACGGGGCAGGCGGAATCGCACATGTTCGTGATCAGCCACGACGGGAAGCGCGCGTATACGGCGAATGTCGGGCCGGGGACGGTTTCGGTTCTGGATCTGAACGGGCAAAAGGTATTGAGCGTGATTCCGATTTCGGCGACGACGCAACGGATCGCTATTTCGATGGATGACAAGACCGTGTTCACCTCGGACCAGACGAAGCCACGCCTGGCCGCGATCGACACGGCGAGTGACAAAGTAGCGACCTGGGTGGATTTGCCGGGGCTTGGTTACGGAACTGCGCCCACGCCCGATGGGAGATGGCTGGTGGTGGCGGTGCCGGACGTGAACAAGGTGGCCGTTGTGGATCTGCGGACGATGCGGGTGGCGCATGAGATTGATGTGCCGAAGGCTCCGCAGGAGGTACTGGTGCGGCCGGATGGGAAGATGGCGTACGTTTCCTGCGATTCCAGTGGACAGGTCGCCGCGATTCGCACGTCGGACTGGAAAGTGGATTCGCTGATCGACGCGGGCAAGGGCGCGGATGGGTTGGCTTGGGCGCGATAGGCACCGAAGCTAATTACTGCACGCCGGCCTGGCTAGACCTCCCAGCATGCTATCCAAGGCGGTCCAGAGGAAATCGGTTTGGGCTCTGACCAGGGTGTTCCCGGTCCAATACCAGGACTTGCAGGGAGTGCCCACGTAGCCTTTGCCGTTTTCATCGTCGAACGCAAGCGTCGTGACGTTGGGCCCGTAGGCCGCTCGGGCATGACAGGTCATACAGGAATCCGGCCTTCCACCTCCCGGCTCGATGGACGAGTTGGCCAGGATGTAGGGCGTGTTGTCGGGCTTCAGATAACTTACTTGCGTGCCGATCAGACGGTAGTTTAGCCAGACTGGGTCCATCTTCGCCGTGGTTAGGAGAGCTTTCACCGCNNCATGCTCCCATGTGGCCCAGAACCAATTTGGGAGGGCTCTACTGGCGATGTGGAAAGCGATCAACTGCCACCAGTTCGTGCGGTCCCAGTAGCAGCGGAACTGTGTGGAATCGCAGGCAGCGCCAGCGTTTCGCCACTTCGCCTTTACGACCACCAAGCCGGAATCGACCTTTAGGCTGAAAGCCGAGTTTTTGGCTTTGCTGGCGTCGTTAAAGACGGCGTCCAAGCCACTAGGCTGTTTTGCGTCGGCCTGCCTCCAGATCCCGGAGCTGGCGATTTCCTGGCAGGCTAAAACGCTATAGCGGATTTCGGTATCCTGGGCCGTGGCAGGATCTGTAGGCGCGGCGATGTGGATTCCTCTCCGCGCGTGCTCGGGTAGAGTCTCACGTGAGGTAATGAAGACCTTTGGCGGAGGTGGCGTGCCGTCAGCAGCGACCGCGCACTGAGGACCGGCAGCGGTAAATACATTGCCGAAGCTCGGCCAGTTTTCCCAGCCCGCGATGGCGGTTGCCGGTCCCGGATTTGCGCCGACCTGCGCAAACGTCTGCCAGGCGAAGCATTGCGGCTGCCTGAGCGGGTCGCATGCCGGGGTCTGGGATCGGAGCGGGGACGCGGCGAGCAGCAGAAGGAGCGCTAGGGCACGAGGGCTTTGATTGCCGCGCATGGAGTCCCCGCGATGCAAGGGCAGGTGCCCGCCGTACCGTATTTGGCTCCCGCCGGCGACATTGTGAGAAACACCTGGCGCACGGACGTGAGCGGGGTCAGGAAGTGAGTGTTGGTTCCGTTGGAGTATCCTGCCTTGAACTTCGTATAAATCTCGGAGTAGAGGGCCGAGTTTTTTTGCTGGAGATACAACAAGTCTCCGGTTGGCGGGGAGGGGTTCGTGAATTGTCCCCGATAGGTGTCGTTTAGCATGAGGATCATGAGCGCGACGTGAAACTTCTGCGCGGCATCCGTGGCTGGGGGCTGAGCAAGCGCGATAGGCGACAGGAGAGAAACGGCGGCTCCGCTCTTGAGGAAACGACGGCGATTGGTTTTGGTCATAGGGCTCCGTTCTTGAGGTTCCTGCCAGTATAAGCGCAGACGGGCGATCCAAGGGGACTTTCGAGAAATAAACTTTAGTACGACGCGGTAAAGGAGATCGAAGACCCTTGGGCGGGAGTCTGGGTCACGACCAGTCCGGCGGGAAACGATTCCTGCACCAGTGACGTTGCGGGCGCTGCGCCGGACAGGAACCAGAGTGAGCCGCCGTTGGGAGCGAAGGCCGCCGACAGAAGATCCGGGACCGGGACCGGGAATGTTTTCAGGATCTGGTTGGTGGCGGTGCTGAGGAGGAAGCCGACACCGCCCGTAGACGCATTGCCGAAGACCACCGCCGAGTTCCCTACCGGCCTCATAGCCACAGCCCCGAAGGAGGTGAAGGTCGCGCCGAGGGCAATCGGGGTGACGGCAAGACTAGAGGTGTTGATTGCCGAAAGAGTGCTTCCAGCCGGCCCGCAGTACAGCGTGCTGCCATCCTGACTCAGGGCGAGCGTGCCGAACAGATTCGGGATTTGGGCCGTGAGGGCGAACGTGCTGGTATCAAACGCGCAGATTCCGCCGATGGAACAATCGAAACCCGAGCCGGCCGAACCGTTATCGTCAACATAGAGCGTGGAGCCATCGGCCGAAAGCGCGATGTCGATTGTCAGGCTGCCGGTAATGGAACCGATCAGCGCACCGGTCGACACATCCAAAACCTCAATGGTGCCGGCCCCCGAATATTGGATTCCACTCAAGTCCGCCGCGTAGACGCGGGAGCCATCCGGACTGACCAGGACCTTGGTCGCAAAAACGGGGCCGTGGAGCAGGGAATGGGTGGGCGGATGGGTGGTGAGGTTCACGATCGAAACATCCTGCGAGCAGCGGTCGGGAACATAGAGTTCGTTGCGGGCGCTGTTGAGCGCGGGGATGCCGGCCTGGCAGCCCACCGTAATGGAGGGAGCCAGCGCACCGGTAGAAGCATTGACGGCGCCCACCGCCGATACATCGCCATTACCGGCCAGGATCGTTTCGCCTCCGGGAACGGCCGCCGACACAGAGGCTTCGCCACCTTGCACAAAGTTATTGAGAAGCGCCAGCGAGTTGCTCACCTGAAGAACCAAAGACGCGTAGGTGTTGGTGACCAGGAAGCTATTCGCGTCCGGCCCCTGCGCCAGATATCCGAGTTCTATGAACGGATCTGACGAGCTGGAGGCCGTCAACTGGTATGTAGTTGTGTCGAAGATGCGGAGTCCGTTATTGGCGAGAATGGCCTCTGCGCCATCGGGCGTGATCAGCAGGCCGTTGCCGCCGTATGCCGCGCCCGACACCGAGATGGTGGTGATCAACGCCAGCGATTGCGCGTTGAGGACCTTGATGGTGTTGTTCAGGCCGAACCAGAGTTGTGCGCCGTTGGGGGTAACGGCAATTCCCTGGGAAAACGAATTGGGCGACGGGTAGGTGGAGACGGCGAGGGTGGATGTGACCAGTTTGACGAGCCCCCCGGCGGCAAGATACAACGTCGAACTGTCCGGCGTGATGGCCATCGGGAACGTGGCGTTCGAGCCCGGCGTGACGTTGACGGAGAGAGTGGTGACAATGGAGTTCGACGCGGCGCTAATCACACAGATGTATGCGGACGCGAAATCCGTGGTGCCCGCGACATATAGCTTCGTGCCATCCGGCGAGAGGATGAGCGAATAGGGTATGAAAGTCAGGGGAATGGTCGCAACCAAAGAACCACTGGGCATGGAGCTCACAACCACTTCCGCGCCGCTGCTGAGGTTGGTCGTGGAGTAAATGAGCGTGGCCGCGCTGTTCACGGCGAGGCCCGAAACAAGGCCAGGCTGCGGCAGAAGATAGGGTGATGCTCTCTGGCCGGAAAGGGAAATCGATCGAATGAAACTATTTGCGGGGACGGGCGTGAGGTATCCGTAGGGCTGGGCGAAAGCTAAGACATTTGCAAACAGACCAACGCACACGCCAGCGCAAATGACGAGGGCGCTGCCCGGGGGATGAGGCGAGCGCTTGTGGGACAAGAGTTAATTATTCCATATACGCACACCTTTGCGCATTGGTACATTTCCCAATTTCTTAGACTATATTCCTAGCGGTTCCAGCAAAATACCGATGGGATAAGGTGCGCGATTCTATTGGATATCGATCTGGACGACGTTTGATGCGACTGGGCCGAAATCGGACGAAACGCTTAAGGAAACGTTCACCAAGCCGGAGCCAGCCAGACTTGCCGGCAGGGGCACGTTGATCTGATCGAGGCCGATGAAATCTCCCTGGGGGCCGGCGAATGTGGCGGTCACATTCTGCGTCCCCAGTGCGGCAATCACCGGCGGCGTACTGTTCCTGACCCCGGTACCGAACAGGACTAAAACGGCGTTGCCGCTCGAAACATCGACGGGCGAAGTGGTGCATTGCGCAGCACAGGCGTAGACGGGGACGTAGGGCTGGGTGGGTGTGACGACGTAACCGGCGGCCGGACCGGCGCCGCTTCCATTGATGGAGTAGATGGCGGGCGCGGCGGCCTCCACGTCGAAGATGTCTTTGGTGGTGGTTCCATCGCCGCTGGTAGTGATGACAGTGGCGGGGCCGGGCGCGGTTCCGGTGGGCACGTACCAGTTCACCTGATTCGCGCTGGCGAAAAATAGCGGCGCGGGGCGGGTTGCGCCCTGAACGTCGGTCACCGCAACCTGAGTGCCTGCGAGATTGGTGGGAAGCGGGATGGTTGGGGCGGCGGTCGTTTGATTGGCAAGATCCGCCCCGAAGCTGGTGGCGATGGAATCCGGCGCTTGCGGATAGTTCAGATAGGAACCCGAGGAGGCCGTTGTGGAAGACGGCGCGAGAGTCATCAGCCAGATGGAACCGTTTGCACCCAAGGTGCTGCCTCCGCTCGAATCCAGATTCACAATGTAGACGACAGACTGCGTCCCATCGGGACTCCAATCGTTATCGCCGACCGTGCCGGGCGTGGCAAGCTGCGCGGGATTTGTGCAATCGGTTGCCGTTGCCGCGCACACCGTTGCACGGGTATCGGTGAACCATGTCATTTTCTTCTTGTCGGATCCGTCGTAGTTCATCGTCCAGTACTCCAGAAGGAGGAGCGCCTGGGAAGTGGTCGTGGTGCCCACGCTCGAAACCCACATGAGCTTTTCCTGGGTGGGGGAAGGGCGCGAATGCTCGTCCCAATCGTTGGGGGTATTGGTGAGATTGACGAAATTGTTGCCCTGCAGATCACACGAGTAGATGTCGGTCCCAAAATGCGGCTGGCCATCGGGGTTTCCGGAGAAGAAGATGGTCTTGTCGTCGAGACTGAATCCGTGAGTCTCGTAGAAGCTGTGGTATGCCCCTGGCGTGAGGGTATTTGTAATCGTGACCACCGGATTTCCGTTGACGTCGACCGCAAAGGAAGCGACTTGTATTTCCCAGTTGCCGTCGGGCCCGTCCGGACCACCCGATGGCTGCGGAGCGTCCGTCAACTGCGCCCAAATCAGGGTATTGCCGTCATGCGAGAAATGCGGGTGGAGCACGCCGCCGGCGTGCTTGAAAAAGGCGCTATTTGGCAGAATCTGCCAGAAGCGCTGTCCCGCCGCATCCATGATCCAAATGACGTTGTCAACGCCCACGCCGGGAGTTGAGGTGGATTCGGAGAAATACGATACATCGGTCCGCTGGGCTTCGAACACGATGAAGTTGCCGCTGGGATGCCAGTCGGGATTGCCCTTGTGGTAACCCACTTCAAAGTTGCACGTGAGGCAGGTCTGATTGGATCCGTCGGGGTTCATGGTCCAGACGTCGTAGAGGCCCGCAGTATTCGGGCGATCGAAGGCAATCAGATTGTTTTGTTGTCCCCAGGCCACGCGGCCGCCGTTCGCGGTGAGTTGCTGGAAATTGGTAACGATCATGTCCTGCGCGTGGAGGGCCAACGCCGTCAAAATGAATAGGATTAACCGACTGAATCGCATCGCGCAAACACTCTCTTTATTAAACCCGCGCCAGACAGGGAACCTCGTAAGGATTTGCAACCTTGGCCTAATCCAGCTTCTTCTGGAAGCGGGCGGCGGCGAGGAATAGAATCGTGACGCCATAGACCGCGAGAATCAGCATCTGCGGCCAGAGGACGGAAAGACCAATCCCTTTGAGGAAGATGCCGCGGACAATCTCGACAAAATAACGCAGAGGATTGAGGTACGTGAGATACTGCACGGGCAACGGCATATTGCGGATGGGGAATGAAAACCCGCTCAGCATGAACGTGGGCGTGGCGAAGAAGAAGCTCGACATGACCGCCTGCTGCTGAGTTCGGGAGATGGTGGAGATAAACAATCCGGTACCCAGGCTGGTGAGGAGGAAGAACGCGGCGCAGAGCAGCAGGAAAAGAAAACTCCCGCGAAACGGCACGCGGAACCAGACGAGAGCAAGCGTGGTCACCAAAGTCACATCGATCAACCCGACCAGCGCGAACGGCAGGGTTTTGCCGATCATCAATTCGATGGGACGGATGGGCGTGACCATCAACTGTTCCATGGTCCCGATTTCCTTTTCGCGCACAATCGCCATCGCCGTCAGCATGACGGTTACCACCATGATGAGGTTCGCCATGACTCCGGGGACGTAGTAATTCCGGCTGGCCAGATCGGCGTTGAACCAGACTCTGGGCCGCGAATCGATGGTGGCCACTTTCATGCTGATGGAACCGGGCGTCATGGCAAGAATTCTGAGCGAATCCGCCTGCTGCACTAATTTCTGATCGAAGCTGGCCACGATCTCATTGGCGTAGTTGGAGACCAGGGAAGCGGTATTGGAGTTGGTTCCGTCGATAATCACCTGTACCGCGGCCGCCTTGCCGCGCGCGATGTCGCTCGCGAAGCCTGGGAGAATACGCACGACGGCGACCACCTGCGTGCTGTCCATGAGGGTCTGGATGTCTTTCTCGGTAGATGCAGTGCGGATGATGTGGAAGCGGCCCGACCCGCTGAAATCCGCGACCAGTTCGCGGCTCATGGGGGTGTGGTCCTGGTCCATGATGGCCGTTTTGACGTTATCCACGTCGAGATTGACGGCGTAGCCGAAGATGATGAGCTGGAACAGCGGCGGCACGAACAGCGCCGTGCGCATGCGCCGGTTGCGCAGCACCTGCAAGAACTCCTTGCGAATAATTTCTCGAATGCGTTCCCACATAGTTGTTTTTCCTACGCTAGCTTTTGCCGCAATTTTGCTGTCGCGGCGAGGAATACCAGCAGACTGAAAGCGATGAGAAAAGAGAAGTCCACCCACAGCACATCGAGTCCCACGCCGCGCAAAAAGATACCCTTCAGAATCGTCACGAAGTAACGCGCGGGCACAAAATGCGTGATCACCTGGATGGGCACGGGCATATTGTCGATGGCGTACAGAAAACCAGAGAGCAGGAATGACGGCAGAAACGAAGTGACGATTCCCAACTGATAGGCCAGCAACTGCTGTTTCGTGATGGCGGAAAGCAGGATTCCCCAACAAAGCGCGCCGAACAGGAAGACGAATGAGGTTACGGCGAGCAGCACGATACTGCCACGGAATGGAACCTGGAAGATGTAGATTCCCACCACCACCGAGATAATTGTGTCCATCACGCCGACGATGAAATACGCCGACATTTTGCCGAGCACCAGTTCCGCCGGACGCAAAGGAGTGGAGAGGAGTTGTTCCATGGTGCCCATTTCCCATTCGCGGGCGATGGTGAGCGAAGTGAGCAGCGCGGAGATCATCATCAGGATCACGGCGATCAACCCTGGCACGACGTAGTTCTTCGATTCGAGCGTGGCGTTGTACCAGACGCGAACTTGAGAATCCACCGGAACGGTGGTCTGAAACCCGGCGTGCATGTTCTGGCCCTGATTGCGCAAGTTGAGGGAATAGGTTCGCGTCACGGCATTCACATANNTTGGTCGCCGGCGATGCGCCGCCCGAACTGTGGCGGAATGACGACGGCGAGGAAGATCTTGTTCCGGTCGATGCCGCGTTCGATCAATTTGTAGTCACTTGCGTAGCCGACGATTTGAAAGAAGCGCGAACTGGCGAACTTCTGGACTAAGTCGCGGCTCTCGGAAGTGTGGTCCTGGTCGAAAATCACGGTGGGAATGCGGTCGACGTCGAGCGTGAGGGCATAGCCGAACAGAACTAGCATCAGCATGGGCTCGGCGAGAGCCATGATCAAACTGCGCGGATCGCGCAGAATGTGCTTGATTTCCTTGCGGGTAACGGCGCGAACGCGTCTGAACTTCATGCTTTCTTCCGCTCCTCGTTTTCAATCAGCGACACAAACAGGTCTTCCATGGACGGCGGAATGGATTCGAGCTTGCGCACTTCGATCTGATTCGCCGCCAATTTCCGGCGAATCCGCTCCACGGTGGGGCCGGCGTCGGCCACAGTGACGTGCAGACCCGCGCCAAATACCGCTACTTCCAGAACGCCGGGCTCCCCATCCAGCAACTTCATGGTGGGTACCAGCGCGGAGGTTTCCAGTTGCAGCAAATGATTGGAATACATGTCGCGCTTCAGATCGGACGGCACGCCCATGGCGATAATGCGGCCTGCGAACATCAATGCCAGGCGGTGGCAATACTCCGCCTCTTCCATGTAGTGGGTGGTGACGAAGACGGTCTGCCCCACTCCGGAGAGCTGATAAATCAAGTCCCAGAAATCGCGCCGCGCGATGGGGTCGACGCCCGAGGTGGGTTCGTCGAGGAACAGAATCCGCGGCTCATGAAGAATGGCGCAGCCGAGCGCCAGCCTTTGTTTCCAGCCGCCGGGCAGAAGCCCCGTCATGGTCTTGGCGCGCTCTTCGAGACCCGCCATTTTGAGCGCATAGGCTCTTCGCTCGGGACGCTTCTCCGGGGCGACTCCGTAGATTCCGCTGAAGAAGTTGATATTCTCCTCGACCGTCAAATCGTTGTAGAGCGAGAATTTCTGGGACACGTAGCCGAGGTTCTTGCGAATCGCCTCCGGGTCTTTCGCGACATCGAGGCCGCCCACGATGGCTGTGCCGGATGTCGGCGTGAGCAAGCCCAGCAGAATGCGAATCGCGGTGGACTTCCCTGCTCCGTTGGGGCCGAGGAACCCGAAGATCTCGCCTTTATTGACGTGGAAACTGATGTGATCCACGGCCACGAAGTCGCCAAACTTCTTGGTGAGGTCCTCAACTTCGACGGCCAGATCTCCGTTCGGCGTCACCTAGCTCACCCCCGCCTTGGCTTCGTCGGTCTTTTGCACGGTGGCGATGAAAACATCCTCAAGAGAGGGAGTGATGGCGCGGTACTCGCTGCGGAATTTGGCATCTCGCAGCAATCCCGCGGGCGCGCCTTCGCACAGGAAAACGTGCAGAGCCACACCGAACGGTTCCGCGCTGATCACGCGCTCGTCGCGCAAGAGGTGGTCGCGGAAGCCCCGGACATCTCCAGCCACCACTTCATAGCAATCCGGAAGTTCGTTGCGCAGCGCCTCCGGGGATTCGCAGCGAATCAGTTTGCCGCGATGCATCAACCCGACGCGATTGCAGCGTTCCGCTTCATCCAGATACGCGGTGGTGACAAATACCGTAACGCCGTCTTCCACCAGTTGATAAAGAATGGCCCAGAACTCGCGGCGCGAAACGGGGTCCACGCCGTTGGTGGGCTCGTCCAGAAATAGAATGTCCGGCCGGTGCAGCAGGGTACACATCAAGGCCAGCTTCTGCTTCATGCCGCCGGAAAGGCGCCCCGCCTGACGGCCGCGAAATTGTTCCATGCGCGTCATGCGCAGCAATCCCGGAGCAAGATCAGCCCGCACATTCATGGGGACACCAAACAAGTCGGCGTAGAACTCCATGTTCTCGTCGACGGTGAGGTCCTGATAGAGTCCGAAGCGCTGGGCCATGTAGCCGATGCGGTCTTTCACTTTTTCGATCTCTTTGACCACGTCATGCCCGGCGACGCTGGCGCTGCCGCTGGTGGGGTTCATCAGACCACAGAGCAGGCGCAGGGTGGTGGTCTTGCCTGCGCCGTCCGGACCGACGAGGCCGAAGATTTCGCCCTTGTTGACGCTCAAGCTCAGGCGGTCGACAGCGACCAGGTCCGCGAAACTGCGGGTGAGCTCGCGCGTTTCTATGATTGGTTCCATCGGCTAGTTGACGTGGATCTCGGCGTCCGCCGGCATGTTCGATTTCAATTCATGCTGCGGGTTGTCGATCTCGATTTTGATCCGATAAACCAGCTTGACGCGCTCATCCTTGGTTTCAATCTGTTTCGGGGTGAACTCGGCCTCCGAGGAAATGAAAGTCACGCGGCCGTTGAAGATTCTGCCGGGGAACGAATCGGTTTTCACGTCGACCTTGGCTCCCAGCTTGACGCGCCCCAAATCCGTCTCTGGAATATAGGCGCGCAGCCACGGATGGTCCAGATCGCCCACGGTGACAACGGCCGTTCCCGGCGCGATCACTTCGCCGACATCGACCGACTTCACCAGCACCACTCCGGCAATGGGCGACGACGCGGTGGTATCCGCCAACTGCGCGTCGATCAGCGCGATCTGCGCCTGCTCGCGCTCAATATCGGCCTGCTTGGCCACCACGTCCTGCTGGCGGCGCTTGATATCCAACTCATTGGCCTGGCTGCCGCGAATGGCGGCTTTGGCACGGATCAATTGGGCCTGGGCCTGATCGACGTCCTCCGAGCGCGAACCTTCTTTCATGAGAGCTTCGTGGTCCTTCGCCTGCTTCAAACTGGATTCCGCGCTGAGAAACGTTCTCTGCGCCATATCGTATTGCGAGGTCGAGATGTCGTCGTCCGAATGAAGTTTCTGGGAGCGCTCCCAATCCTTCTTCGCGCGATCGTATTCCGCCTGCGCGGATGCGACCGCCTCCGTGGCTTGCGTGATCTCCTGCGGACGCGAGCCGTTCTTTAATTCCTTCAGCTTCGATTCCGCGGTGTCGGCGTCCGCTTTCCGGCCGTCCAGATCGGCCGCGACGCTCTCGGTGGACATGGCGACACCGGTTTTGGTTTCCGCCAGATTCGCTTCCGCTTCCTGGAGTGAGGCCATCTCGCGTTCGCGCTGGCGCACCAACTGATCCCGATCCAGCCGGGCGATCACTTCGCCTTTGGTCACGTTGTCGCCTTCGTTCACGGTCCGCTCGATGACTTTGCCGGAGGTCTTGAATCCGATATTCACCTGCTCCAGCTCGATGTTCCCGGATACGCTAATCACGTTCGAGGGCGCCGCAGTGTAGTTGCGGTAAAAGAGGTAGCCGCCTACGGCGAGGACTACCAGCACAAGGGGGAGAATCAATTTTTTCATAAAGTGTGTACCTGACTAATCAATCATGCTCAGTCAATCATGGAGCTGGTTTTGCCCAGCGCCTGGCCCAAATCGATACGCGCCACGTTGTGGTTGTAAACGGCGTCGATTTTGTTGGTGCGCGCCCGCTGCAGCTTGTCCGAGGCGTCGGAAACTTCCAGACTGCCGGCGACACCCGCATCGAAGCGCCGCCGAGCCTGGGACATTTCCCGATCGGCCAGACTAAGACCTTCTTCGGCCACCTTCACCTGGTCATCGGCTGACTTGAGGCTGTCCATGGCTAGCCGCACATCCAGTTCAATTTGGTCCCGCAGGTCGGCCGTTTTGATGCTGGCCTGCCGCAGTTGCGAGAAGGATTCCGCGCGCCGGGCATCTCGCCGACCGCCATCAAAAATGGGGATGCGCACCTGGCCGTAGTAGTCGCGCGTGGGCAACAGCGCGACACCCGGCGGGCCAATTGTTCCGTAGTTTGCCGTTGCCACGATCGACGGCAAACGCTCATACTTCACCGAGCTCGCAATTAGCTTGGCGGCGTCTTCCTGCGCCAATTGGGACTTCAGATCGGGCCGATTTGCAAGCGCCTGCGAAATGGCGTCGTCCACGCTGAGCGTGTCGAAAGGTTTGTAATCCAGCTTGTCAACCAACTCGACCGTCGTATCCAGACGCAGGTTCATCGCCCGCAGCAGTTGCAGGTGGGACTTCGTTTGATCGTTCTTAGCAACCAGCAACCGCTGTTTGTCGTTCGCGAGCTGGACATTGGACCGCGTAACGTCCATCCCCGTGCCGGAGCCCGCTTCCTTCGAATGCTCGCTCTGTTTCAATACGGCTAAGGACAGATCGACATCGGCTTGAGTCGCTTCCACGTCGGCATCGGCCCGAAGCGCGGTCAGGTAAGCCTTCGACACCTGTCCAGTAACACTCTCATCGGTGGAATTGAGATCGTCCTTGGTGGCCCTGGTTGTCGCGTGAGACGCTTTGACCCTCTTTATCAGGCTGTAATCGAACAAGACCAGGTTGGCGGTTGCACGAATATCCAATGGCTCGAACGGGCCAAGGCGGTCCGGGATATTCACGGGAGGAAGCCCGAAATCCTTAAGAATTCCATCTACCTCACCGAGAGATTTGAGGTTGCTCAGGCCCGTCGCCGCCAGACTGCGCACCGACGACCCTACGGAAACATCGCTCTCGATATCGGGAAGCAGGGATGCCAGCACCTCGCGAGACCGGTCCTTGGCTTGCTTCAGATTCTCGATCTGCAACTGCACTCGCGCGCTTCCTTCGGGCGACGTGGCGATCTGCACGGCACGACGCATGGTCAACTTCAAGGGCCCCCGAGCAGCGATTTCATCGCTGGCCGAAGCTGATGCAGCCTCAGGCGAAAACATCACCGAATCTGCTGCGCTGACGCTCGCCGCGCCCGCTAGCAGGGCAAGCGCGAACCGAATTTTCCTCATTTGCTCTCCTTCGCAGTAACTGCGCCTGCGGTGTGAAATCGATGGGCTTCGACAGGCGCGTGAAAACCCGCGCTGAGAAACGGGATGACCCGCTCCATCATGGAATTCCAATCCGGCAGCGCGCCATCCTGCGCGCCGGCCAAGCTCTTGATCATCGGGGCATCGCGCATCACCTGGGCAGTGGCGCCCATGGCCAGACGCGCGCGCAAAAACAGTTCATTGGGGGCCAAATCGGGGAGCGCGCGCCGCAGAGCGTCGGCAAAACGCAACAGCACAGGGCCCAACCGGGATTGCACGATGTTCGGCAGCAGATCGCTCTCCGCCTGTAGCCTTCCAAGCAAGCGAACAAACGGATAACCGCCCTGCGCGGGCTCCGCCACCATTCGAAACGTGGGGCTGAGGAAAGCCCGCAGAACTTCTTCCACCGCGGGACGCCTTCCCGCCAGCCCGGCTTCATATTCCTCAAGCAAGCGCAGACGCTCGCGGTTCGAGGTTTCCATCCGCCGCATGAGGACGGCTTCCAGAAGCGCCTCTTTCGAACGGAAATAGTAATGCACGGCCGCGACGTTGACACCCGCACCGGCCATAATGCTCCTCAGTGACGTGGCGGCATATCCGCCGTCCGCAAAGGCCTTCTCCGCAGCATCCAGGATCTTATCTTTCGTTTCAATCATATGATTGAATCACTCGATTATGCCGAAACAAAAAAGAAGAGTCAAGCACTCCAGTAGGGTTTGGGCATCTAAAAGTCGCTATTCTTTGTGGAGGAGAGACTGTTGATGACCAGAAGAGACCTGATTTCCGCTTGTGCGGCGGCCGGCGCCGCCATGGGGACCGTATTTGGACTCAAAGGGCAAGCTGCGGCACCCGCTCCGGCGCCCAACGGACCGTTCACCCTGCCGGCGCTGGACTATCCCTACGACGCGCTGGAGCCGTATATCGACGCGCAAACCATGCAGATTCATCACGATAAGCACCATAAGGCCTATGTCGACAACCTGAATAAGGCGGTTGTCAATTACCCCGAACTGCAAAAAATGACGCCGGATCAGTTGATGGCGAACCTGCCGAACACGCCCGAGGCGGTTCGCACGGCGATTCGCAATCAAGGCGGCGGGCACGCCAACCATTCCCTGTTCTGGAAAACGCTGGCGAAATCCAGCGGTAGTACTACTCCAAAGGGAGAACTGGCGGCAGATATCAATAAGACATTCGGCGGCGTTCCCGCTTTACAGGACAAACTTTCCGCCGCGTCCATCGGAACGTTCGGAAGCGGGTGGGGCTGGCTGGTGCTGGATCAAGGCAATTTGAAGGTGATTTCCCTGCCGAACCAAGACAGTCCGATCACCGGCGGCGCACACCCGGTGATGGGCATCGACGTTTGGGAACACGCCTATTATCTGAAGTATCAAAACCGCCGTCCCGAGTACATNNTATTATCTGAAGTATCAAAACCGGCGGCCGGAGTATGTCAAAGCCATTTGGAACGTGTGGAATTGGGACGCCATCAGCGAACGCTATGCTTCACTGAAGAAAGCATGAGATTCTCCCGAAATCTCCTGAGCAAGTCGCCCGCAAAACGGAGTGCNNGTCGCCCGCAAAACGGAGTGCGCGGGCCGCTTTACTTGAATGCAATGAGGGTGCCCGACGCACCCTTTGCGGGCTGGGCATTGCCGCGGCGCTGCTAACGGCATCGTGCGGCGCCAGCAGTGTTCCTCCGATTGAGAAGCATCATATTCATGGCGTGATCCAGAGCCTGGACGCGAAAGACCACACGGCCACCATCAAGCACCAGAAGATTGAGGGCTTTATGGATGCGATGACGATGGAGTTCCCGGTGAAAAGCGACAAGGAGTTTACGGCGCTCCGCGTGGGAGAGACGATTGATGGGACCGTCTTCGTGCAGGACACCAATTTCTGGGTCGGGGAGATTCAGGAAGTCAAGCATTGAAGGCTAGCAGCACCCAGACGTGTTCTCGCTGCGACGGTTCTTCTTGTGAGTTCCGCGTTGGCCCAGACGACCCACACGGCGAGAGCGACAATCTACTTTTTAGGAGATGAGTCCCAGCGGCGGCGGTGCGGTTATGGCGACGCGTCCCAATGGAGGGATCAGGCGCGGGCGTTGGGCGGAAGTCCAGTTGCCGGGGAAGTGGATTACGTGGACGGACGCGTTTCCGCCGTGCATGTCAGTGAGACAGATGAATCCGGCGACTGGGCGGTTAGCGATGAATACAATGCTGGTGGGAACGGGACGCTCCAGCGTCTCAAGAGAACAATCAACATCATTCCGGAAGACAATAGCGAAGAACAGGTATTCCTGCTAGCGAGCGGGACAGCGACTGCAGACGCCACCCTGGACTGGCAATTGCCCAGTTTAGTTAGCTTATAATCAACCGCGTGGAGGAGTCTGCGCTTTTCCCGCACGAGTTTCATACGGCGCGTCCGCCGCGCCCCGTGTATTGCCATCAGGAGTTTCTCGATAAGCTCGCCCAGCGGCGCGGGGAGCCGGTCGGTAAACGGGCCGCTCTTTTATTACAGCGCATGGCCGTCGATATTGCGCGGCTGCATTATAAGGCGACCAGCGGGGTGAATCGGGGCTGGCGGCGATCCCGTCTGGGTGGCGGCGCCGGGTCGCATTTCTACGCCTGGTGGGTACCGGGCGGCGCAGCCCCGATCAAGGACGATACCTTCCAGCCCGAATCCGAGGCGGTTTTTCTGCGCGACATCCGGCATCACGACGATCACATGCCGCTTGATGCCGGCAACCTTTCCAGCGATTATCTGTTGATGAGCGTGCCCGATCTGCGGGGTCAGGAGTACGCACCGGAGCCGTGGACGCCATCACAAGCGCGCTTCGCCCGCAGCCGAGGCATCGCCAGGATTCTGAAGGGTCATCCCGGCTCGGGGAAGACCACCGCGCTGCTGCATGCGGCCGATGAGTCGCAGGCCGAACGCGTTCTGTACCTGACATTTTCGAGGGACCTGGCCGCGCTGGCCCGCGATTATTTCGACCGGTTCTGTTCCGGCGACCGAACCTTTACCGTCCTCACGTATCCGGACTGGCTCCTTCAACTGACGGGAGCGCGGCCGAACGTGCCGGATGCAGCCGCCGCGCGCGCGCAGTTCCGGCGCGATCTTTCGAACCATCAGCGTGCGCTGGGACCATGGTCGAATGACATCGACGGGCTCTATGACGAGATGCACGCGCACCTGGTGGGGGCAGCGGTTCCCGAAAGAATGGGGCGATTTCCCAAGGCGGAACGGGTGCGCCTGCCCGAAGCAGTTTATCGCGATCAACGAACGCGCTACCTGGGCACGGGCGCCACGAACGGCGTGATGGAAGCGGCGCGCTGCCTGGACCGGGCGGGAGAAGCGCCGCTGGTAGACCGCTATTTTCCGGAGCTTGCTTTGGCCTGGAGAGCGGCCCAGACGCTTTGCGCGGGCACGCACCGGAAGGAACCCGCGCTGACGGAATACGGCTGCATCGCCGTGGATGAAGTGCAGGACCTGACCCCGCTGGAGCTGTTCGTGGTCCTGTTCTTCGCGCGCCAGATGAACTTTGGAAAACGGCGCGCGTCCGTACTGCTGGCCGGCGATGAGGCGCAAACCGTGCGCGCGAGCGACTTCGAATGGGCCTGGCTGAACGATATGCTGCATGAGAGCTTCAGCCAGACGCAGGAGTTCCAGCTCTCGGTGAACCTGCGCAGCCCGCGCCGGATCGCCGCCCTGGTCAACCGGGCGTGGGATCTTTACGATTTTCTGCACAAGCAGGACCGGCCCTCTGGAATCGGATACGCCGAAATCGACGACGATTCGCCCGACCAGGTTTTGTATTGCGCGCTTCCGGGCAGCGAACTGGCTCCTCTGCTGGCGGAGTTTTCGCATCGTGAAGGACTCGCGCTGATTGCTTTCGACAAGTCGAAACTGCCGAGCGAGTTCCTTCCCTACGTCCTCTCTCCCGCTGAAGCGAAGGGCCTGGACTTTCAAACCGTTTGTCTGCTCGGTGGCGGCGAACTACTGCGCCGGATTATCGATCAGCGAGCGATCGGATCGACGGACGCGCTGGCCAAACGGCTGGCTATCGATCAGCTTCGGGTGGCGCTTTCGCGGCCTACGGAACGCCTGATCTGGTTAGACGCCTCGCCGGAGCCCGCGATGGTGCAGGAAGTGAGCCGCATGCTTCGTCCGCCGGGCGAATCCGCGCTGTCACCCATTACCGTAGAGGCGCTGCGAACCTGTCTCGAAGAAGAGGAACTGGAGGTGGAAGAGCGCGTCCAGCGCTGCCAGAGGGATGCGAGGCAACTTGTGCCGGTGAAACCCGATCTGGCCTGGTCACGCGCTCAGCAGGCGGTGGCTCTGCTGGGGCATCCCGGGGATGCGATGGCAGTGATGGATCGCGCCGCCCGCGAGGCCGCGTACATGACCCTGGCCGAGGTGTGCTTTCAACTGGCATTTCGGAAGCAGAGACTGGCGCCGGAACTGGGCCGCCCCGATCTCTACCAGCAGGGCGCCGATGCCGCCCGCGGCGCTCACAAGCTTCTGCTGGCGAACGCGATGCAGGCTATCGGCGGTGAGGAGCAAGGCAATCGCAACGACCGTCTGCTGCAGATCGCCCGTATTGTTCAACTGGTTTCGGAGGCGCGGGAGGAACTGCCGGCGTGGTTCATTGTGGAGATCACGCCGCGGGCAGATCTGTGGCTGGACGAACTCGGAAGCAACCTGGACGCCGGCGATAACCCGCTGGTGGCCCAGCGCATTCTGCCGTCTTTCTTCGACGCGCTGCGTTTGCCCGATGCGGCCGCGCGCAAGGATCGCCTGGCGCAGCGCAGCGTGCAGATTTTGATGAAGAGCCGGAGATATCTTCCGGCTCTGACCATTCTGGAGAGTCTTGCTGAGCCGAAGCCCAAGCTGGCCGCCGAATGCTACGAAGCTTCCGGCCAGTTCGACAAAGCCGCCGCTCTTTACATGCAACTGGAAGATCGTGAGAAGGCGCTGAAGTGCTTCCGTTCCGTGCCGGATTTCCAGTCGGCGTTGAATTTAGTGCGGCAGTTGGAGGCGCATCCGGCCCGGGCATCGCTTGAATGGCTGGAAGAACTGGGCGCCGTTCTGGCGAGGAGACCGGAGAACTTCAACCGCACCATGACGCCACCGGAGAAGAAGCTGCTCGAAGGCTTGCTGGAGCGCGGGCTGGGTGTGCAGAGAAAGCCACCAGCCGCGAGGAAGGCAACTACAAAAGCCGCAGGCACAAAAGCTGCGACTAAAAAAGCCGCGCCGAAGAAGGCCGCCGTCAAAAAGGCGATGCCGAAGCGTGTGTTTCGCAGGCCGGGACCGGAATTGTTTTAAGCCAGTTCTAACCCGATTACTTCTTGCGAAGGTTATGAACCAGTCCGAGTATCCCTGAAGGAATCGAGAGAATCGCGGGCAGAGGCACTGGGATGGCCGTTAGCAGGGCCAGCACCACGCTCTTGATGAGCGCGGATTCTTTGTCATCCCCATACCAGCGCATCTGCGCCTTGTAGGTGATGAAGCCCAGCGCCGCGCCGGCAAAGACGGAGAAAACAACGAGGCCGCCGCCCGACAGGACATCGCCACTGAAGAGCATCATATCCACGATGAAGGCGAGAAAGGCGATGCGCGGGTCGAGCCCGAACATCTGCGCGAAGCCCTTCACGAAGCCATGGGGATGGGCCTGGGGAACGGGAGGGACTACGTTATAAAACCGCGGCACGGGAAAGCTGGCCTTGGAGCCGCACTTCCCGCAGTACTGATTCGAATCCTCTACAGGAGCGCCACATCCGGAACAAGCAACGATGGTCATAGTCAAACCCCGCTAATTCATTAGTCGTTCAATTCGCTGAATCACTTCATCCGGCTTTTCGCGCATCGCCAGGTGTCCCGCGTCGGCAATCAGATCGAAAGTAGTGGGGCTCAGCGTCTGGCAGAGTTCCCGCCCGCGTTCCAGCTTCAATACTTCGTTCTTCTCTCCCCAGAACATGTGCAGGGGCGGCAGTTCGACGCCGTACCGCAGCTTGTCGAGCGGCGCGAAACTGCTCCAGTTGCTGAACAGCCGCAGCAATGAAGACGCTTCGGCGTCGCGGCTATAGAGCGAATGCATGTGCTTCAAAAACTCCGGAGTTTCCCTGGACGGGTGCGCATACTGCCCGTTGATCATGGCCTTATGCAAGCCGCCATGCGTCATCAGCGAGCGCAGCCATGGAATAAACACGCGGGCGAAACTCTTGCGCCCGTTGAACATTTTCGTGGTGCGTTCCAGGTTTCCGCCGCTCACCGTGTTCGCCGTGGCTAAATGGAAGAGGAAAAGTTGCTTCACCTTTCCGGGGTTTTGCAGTGCGTAGTTGAGCGCCATGGCCGCCCCCGTACACGTGGCGATCATCGTCACGGGTTCAAGCCGCAGAGCCTCTACAATGGCCGCAACCATTTCCGTGTAGAGCGGCAAAGAGTAATCGAGAACGGGCGAATCCGACTGTCCGTACCCGAGGCTATCCAGCGCAACCACATGGTGGGTTTGGGCGAAGTGCTCGAACTGATACTCCCAGATACGATGGTCGTTGCCCGCATTGTGCAGGAACAGAATCGCTTCTCCCTGCCCCTTCTCGAAGTAAGCCACACGGTGGCCCTTGAACATGACGTATTGCACCGCGGCGCGCGCATCCGCGCGGGCGGGAGCATGCTGCGAGGCAAACGCCACAAGCTGTTCGCGCAGGATCTTCGCGTTGTGCCGGATATCCACCGGGAACGGTTCTTTGTGGATCAGCACCGCCTCGATGGCGCGCGTACCGGGCTGGCTATTGGCGATAGCTTTCAGCCCGACTTGCAGCGTGTCACAATCCTCATGCGCCGGGTCTTTGGGTTCCACGATCATGATGGCCCGCTTGAAGCGTGAGCCGGGGATGGGAAGGCCCACCAGCGCGCTGCGGCGGACCGACGGATGCCGATTGAAAACCGGCTCAGTGAGGTCTGGATAGAGGAATCCACCTTCCACGGGCACCCGATGCGTGATCCGGCCGCAATACCAGAGGCCGCCGGTGGGATCGAAATATCCGGCATCGCCCATCCGGTGCCATAGCCCTGAATCGCCTTGGATCTTGGCCTTCACCGTGGCGTCGGGCCGGTTGCGGTATTCCGGCGTCACTACGGGACCGAACACGCAAACCTCCCCGATTTCCCCTGGTCCGACAACCTGGCTTTCGTCCCATTGCTCGATGGGGCCATCCTGGATGCGAATGATTTTGACGGTCACCGACGCCGACGGACGGCCAAGGTAGGTACCGCATCCCTCGCCGAGCGAACTCTCGCGGGCGATGAGGTCGCGGCCCGTGGCAAACGAAACGCAGAGTGCCTCGGTGGCGCCGTACATGATGTGAAGGTCGGCATCGGGCTCAGCCAGCACGCAATGCATCGCGCGAACCATTTCGACCGGGATAGAAGCGCCCGTGGTGAGGATCTTCTTGAGGTGCGGAATCTTCTCGCCGCGTTCCTCGCAATACTTCTGCAGATTCCGGATGACGGGAATCTGCATAAACGCCGTGGTTGGTTTCTGGTCGCGAATGACGTCGAGGATGCATTTGGGGTCGGCGTCGGCGGGGAAGCGCGGGTCCATGTCCGGCATCACAACCGTTGCGCCCGCGCCAATGAAGTGCATGGCGAAAGCCGGATAGCAGGCGAGACAAACCTCACCCGGACCGACACCCAGCGCTTCCTGCATAATCTTCACGATGGCCGCACCGTTTTTCTGCTGGTAAACCACACCCTTGGCGGGGCCGGTGCTGCCCGTAGTGAAGATGATGGCCATCTCGTCTTCCGCGGACGTGACGCCGATTCCGTTACTTTCTTTCGGCAGGTTGCGCCACGAATCGAGCGTGGGGCCGCCGATGAGGACCGAGCGCCCCGCGGTGACGGGGTGGGTAACCGACCGAAAGGTTTTCGGATAGAAGACGCGCAAGGCGTGCGCGACTGGAATGCCCACCAGAACACGGGGGCCGATCTGTTCAATGGATTTCAGCGTCTGCTTACGGCTGGGGCCGCGATCGAGCGCCACAGGCAGCGCGCCCACTTTGAAGAGCGCCAGAAACACCGGAACGAAATCCGGCATCGGCTTTACTAGAACCAGCGCCGTTGCGCCACGTTCGATACCGTATTGGCGCATGCCCGCGGCGTAGCTGGCTGCGCGGTCCTGCACCTCACGAAAAGTAAGCGTTTGATAGCTGTGGCCGAGCTTCCCGTGCTTCGTGGTAATCACGGCGGGGGTGTCCGGCCGCGCCGCGGCGATGGCGGCGAATTCGTCCGCGAGGTTCAACGGAATATTCTGGCCGCTTAGCAGCGCCTGCCAGATCTGGTCTGTGTGTGCGGTTTCAAGCGTTCCGGCAACGGCCATCTCTCTATTCTACTGAAGAATCGGAGCATCGCCAGCGTTAGAGTGTCGCCTTTTGTGTCCTTACGTCACCCGGAACGGGACATTGCTCGAGAGTGTGCCGCTGGGAGTCACCACCTGCACCGTACCCGTGGTGGCGCCGGTTGGAACCGTAGTGGTGATCTGCGAGCTGGAAACGATTTTGAACGGCGTCGCTGCGCCGTTGAAGGTGACCTGGGTGGCCCCGGTGAAGTTGCTCCCCAGAATCTTCACCGCCGCTCCCACCGCGCCGGAGGTGGTCTGCGGCTCGACAAACGCCGTGAGGCCGAGAGACACGGTGAATACTACGCCGTTGTTACTGCCGGCTCCGCCCGCTACGGTGGTGCCATACAAGTCCCCGTTGGTATCCTGCACGGGCGAACCAATGGGACCCTGGCCGTCTGACCCGGAGAAGCTGTGCAGGGTTGTGAGTTCACCGGCCGAGGTGATTTTGAAGACTGTACCGTCGTTGTGGCCGCCGCCGAAATAGGTAGTGCCGTAGAAATTGCCGTCAGTCGCCTGTACGAGGCCGCCATAAGGATTGGCCCCGTCGGTACATCCGCTCTGCGAGCAAAAAGCGTATATCGCCGTGGGCTTGCCGCCTGGGGGCATTTTGAATACCGTTCCATAGCCCAGGCTGCCGCCGGCGGAGGTCGTCCCATAGAAGTCTCCGTCGGATGCCTGCACAAGACTCCCGTAGAGCGGACGCGCCCCGACTCCGCACGCGCTGCCCACGCAGGAGAAGTTGCCGAGAGTTGTGAGCGTTCCGGTCGGGGTGATTTCGAAGATGGTTCCGCCGCCGTTGCCCCCGCCAAATGCGGTCGTGCCGAAGAAGTTCCCATTGGTCCCCTGAATCAGTCCGGCGAGGGGTTCCTCGCCATCCCCGCAACCGCCCTGGGAGCTTTGGGAGCAGAAATTGTACAGGGTGGTCAGCGTGCCCTGAGGGGTGATTTCGAAGACTGTGCCGGCTCCATTGGCCCCACCAGTAGCGGTAGTACCGTAGAAGTTCCCATCGGTACCTTCCACGATGGCCCCGACCGGAAATTGGCCGTCCGTACATCCGCTCTCGGAACAGAAGTTGTGCAGCGTCGTGAGCGTGCCGCCGGGGGGAAGACTGAAGACGGTGCCGCCGTTGCCGGTTCCGCCGTCATAGGTTGTCCCGTAGAAAGTGCCGTTGGTTGCCTGGATCACGCCCGCATAAGTGCCCTGGCCGCTGGCTGGGCAGGAAGGGCAGAAGCTGAAAACCAGCTTCAGGGAGCCGCTGGTTGAGACGCTGAAGATGGTCCCTAAGCTTTGGGACCCGCCGGACGCCGTTGTGCCATAAAGGCTACCGTTGGTGGATTGAACCAGAGGTCCAAACGGTTGGCTGCCGTCCGAGCCGCTGAAGCCGCCGAGGTTTTTGAAAGTCTGCGCCGGCAAAGCGATCGCGGTGACCGCGCAGAGTGCAACAGCGTAAGCAATTCGTTTCATCTTCAGCCTCTTTCTGGACCTTGGGTACTGGATTATACCCCGCCTGTATGACGCGATGGAATAGTACTTTGCCGCTTTCAAGCGAGCATGTCCGAGCCCTCCACCAGGAACAGTCGTTCCGCGGGATCGGCGGCGAGTTGCTGAAGCTCACGCGCGAAACCCCCTAAAGCAAAGAGAATATAGCTGGGGTCGCTCCGCCAGTGTGCGTCGGGAAGGGTGGCTACCTTTGCTTGCAAGACGCTTAGGTCATTGAGCCGCGTCAGGCGTTCCGTGCGCCACTTGCATTCCCCAAAGAGAAACGTTCCGTTCTCAAGTTCGGCCACCAGGTCTATCTCGGTTCGCCCGTCCCGGCTCCAGTACCGGCCGATCTCTCGGATCTTGAGGCCCCGGCGCTGGTGGCCGTTCCGCTGGAGCCATTGGCTGCATATTTCCTCGAAGACCGACCAGCCCATATAATCGGCCAGGCGCGGGGCTACCTCCGATCGATAGACCGTGTTCGGGTCGGAAAATTGCAGAGCGCTGGCCAACGGCGCAACGAAGCGATACCAGAAGGTGGGAAAGGGATCGGCAACACGATAAAGCGCTCTGCGCTCCGAACTTTCGCCGAAAGGAAACTCGCGCCGAATCCAGCCGAGATCCAGCAACGTTCGCAGGGAGGAGGAAAGCGCGCCGCGCTCCACGTCGATCAACTGCTGAATGCCGTTGAATTTCGTTTCGCCGCCCGCAATCGCGGCCAGGATGGCATTATACGGAGCCGGATCGCGGATTTGCTCGCTGCCGAGCAGGAACCTGACTTCATTTTCCAGGATTGCGCGTGGCTGCATCAGCAGCGAGACAATTTCCTCGGCTGGAGGGCGCGAGGTATCGACCAGCGCGTGGTAGCGCGGCGTTCCGCCAAAGACGCCATACATGAGCAGCTTTTCGACGACGCCGTAATGCGGGCTATCGGCGTAGAAGGCCGCGACGTCTTCGTAGTGCAGCGGATCGAGGTGATAGATTCCGGCATTGAAGCGTCCGAACAAGGGCGCGCTCTCTTGCCCTAAAGCGGCCATGGCGGAGAGCTGCGACCCACAGAGAACTACGAACAGAGGAGAATGCACGGCTTCGCGATCCCACCATGCCTGCAGGATGGAAGGTAACTCGGGAGTCTGGTCCACCAAGTACGGGAATTCGTCGAGGATCAGGGCAAAGCGCCCGTCGGTTTTCTTCCGTGCCTTGGCCTGTTGTGCGGGGTAGCGCAGAAGAGCGTTCCAGGAAACGGCAATGTCCTCGGCGGAGACGGCTCCTTCCGCAGGGAGAGCTGCGATCAATTGGCGGGCGAGGGTGAGCCGCTGCGTCGCGGCGGTAGACTGCTCCGCTAGAAAGTAGCAGTGCGGCTTTTCGGGCTCGTTCCCGGCTGCGCCACCCGTGAAGTAGCGCTGCAAAAGAAATGTCTTGCCCAACCGTCTGCGCCCATAGAGCAGCATCATCTGCCCGCCGGGGCCATGGCGTTTCCAGGCGCGATCCAAGGCCGCAAGTTCGAACTTCCGGTCATAAAAGGGATCGGGTTTGATGGTCGCGCCGGGTATCATTTGGGATGGCCGCTTCTTTTGAGGAACTCGCGCAAAACGGAGCGCGCCCCGCGCCGCCAGGCTTCGCGAGATTCCTGTCCGGTACGGCGGCGCGGGGTCCGCGCCCTTTGCGTTTCTAATATAGATCATAACTTGTCACTTTATGAAGTGTCAAGTTATACCGAGCCATCTTTCCCCGAACAACGGAGGATTTACCGGGCCACTACCCCTGCCACAGGTATTCCAGCGCGCCTCGGGCAGCGTTTGCTGTTTCACGGCCCGATCCGCGTGGCCGGCGTTCACCGCAAACACGAACTGGTAATGGTGCACCTTGGCCGCCAGCACCTTGGCCATGTTCTCATTGGCCACCACCCAGTCGAGCATGTTGTCGCCCATGGTGTTGGGATGGAACAGGTCGCGGTCGCCCACTTCCATCCAGAGTCGAATCGGCGTGCCTGGGCTTAGGGCCCGACTGCGATCAATGTCGAATTAGCCCGCATCCCGTACCAATAAGTCGACCCTATCGATCTTCCGAGCGTTACCATTGAGTAACGTATGAAGTACAAGCGGAAATCTGTTGTTCTGTTGCTGTGCTGCGGCGCGACACTATCTGGTGCTTTCGCCCAAACGCTCACAACCATCGCTCGGTTCGATGGAGCCGACGGCTCCGATCCTTATGGTCCGTTGGTCCAGGGTCTGGACGGGAGCTTGTACGGAACGACGTGGCAGGGCGGCGCGAATGCTATTTGCGACCTGACCTGTGGCACGGTGTACAAGGTATCGCCAGGCGGCGTGTTGACCAATCTCCACAGCTTTGCGGGGACCGATGGTTTTTCGCCATGGGCCGGGCTCGTGCAAGCGTCCGGAGGCGTTTTTTATGGAACCACTTACTTCGGCGGCTCCGGTTTCGGCGAGACGGGGAACTGTGAGTCTAATTTCGGCTGCGGCACTTTCTTCAGAATCACATCGAAAGGCGATCTGACCTCGCTCTACAGTTTCGACCTAACGGCCTATTACCCCAAAGGAGGCGTTGTCGAAGGCGCCGACGGCAATTTCTACGGAATCACCTTCAACTCTGACGAGGGATACGGAGTGGGGACGGTTTTTCGGATAATGGCCGGCGGAGTCATGACAGTTTTGCATAGCTTTACATCGACCGATGGGGCATTCCCGTACGCGCCGTTAATTCAGGGCATGGACGGAAATTTCTACGGAACTACTCTCATGGGCGGAACCTCCGACGTAGGAACCGTTTTCAAGATAACCCCGGCGGGCGCGTTAACCACGTTGTACAGCTTCGGAAACGATGGAATCGAGCCCCAGGCAGCACTGGTTCAGGGGAGCGACGGCAACTTCTATGGCACGACCTCGCAGGGCGGAACCTATGCGTATGGAACGATCTTTAAGATGGCGCCGGATGGGACCTTTACGACGCTCTACAGTTTTCCGGGCAACTACGCGGCCAATGCGCTTGTCGAGGGAAGCGATGGCAACTTTTACGGCACGACCGGAAGTACTGTGTTCCGCATAACACCCGCTGGGGTGTTCACGACGCTGTACACGTTTCCCGCCGACTCATACATCCAAGCTGCCTTGATGCAGTCCACCAACGGCACGTTCTATGGAACGACGACGGGATATGGAGGCACCGTCTTCGCCCTCTCAGTCGGGCTCGGTCCGTTCGTAAAATCAAGACCCACCTTCGGGAGCCGGGGCTCGAGTGTCGCGATTCTCGGAACCGACTTGACTGGCGCGATCCAGGTTACTTTCGATGGCAAACCCAGCGCGTTCACCGTGGTTTCAGGTTCGGAAATACTGGCCACCGTGCCTTCTGGCGCGGAAACTGGCATCATCCAGGTCACTTCGCCAAGCGCGGTGCTTTCGGGCGACCGGCCCTTCGTGGTAGTGCCGGGACCCAAGTAGTCCCGGAGCGGCTTAAAATTTACCGGGCGGCCGGGTACCCCAGCCACAGGTATTCCAGCGCCTCGGGCAGCGTCTGCTGCTTCACCGCCCGATCCGTGTGGCCGGCGTTCACCGCAAACACGAACTGATAGTGGTACCCCTTAGCCGCCAGCACTTTGGCCATGTTCTCATTGGCTACCACCCAGTCGTGCATGTTGTCGCCCATGGTGTTGGGATGGAACAGGTCGCGGTCTCCCACTTCCATCCAGAGCCGGATCGGCTTGGCTGGGCTATCGGGGATGAGTTTTTCATGGAAGCCCCACGCGCCGTGCGGCGTTTCGGGGTTCCAGGGCCACTGCTGGTTGACGTAGGTGCCCGAGTAAGTGAGCACACGGTGGTACAACTCCGGGTGGTACCACGCCATGATCAACGCGCATGAGCCGCCGGAACTCCCCCCCATGGTGGCCCGGCCCTCCGGATTTTTGGTCAGTTTGACGTGAGCCTGCTTCTCGACGAGAGGGAGCACTTCCTTCTCGACGAACTCGGCATAGAGGCCCGACATGGTGTCGTATTCGAGACCCCGCTGGCTTCCCTGCGCGTCACCGCTGCCGTTGGAGATGGAGATGGCAACCATGGCGGGGACGCGGTGATCGGCAATCAGATTGTCGAGCGCGACGAACAACGAGGTGTCCGGCCCATCCGCGCCGACGATAAACGGCGCGGCCGTTCCGGGAACGTATTGTTTGGGGACGTAGACGGAAACCTGGCGCGTATAAGGGGCGGGATGGCTGGTGGTGACGATCAGCTTCGCGGGATTGTCCGGGTCCGCACTGCCGAAAGTGTTCGGTTCGCGCGCGATGCCGGGGTAGATCTTGCTGTCGGCGGATTCCATGAAAAAGGTGAAGATGGCCCCGTGCGGCACGCCCGGCTTGATCGTCATCTCCGGCGCCGGGTTGTGCGTTGGACCCAGAATGAAGTTTCCGTCCGCTGTGGCCGGAGCGTTGTCGCCATCAGGCAACTCCTTCGCGGTGACGTAACCGGGCGTGTGCGGGTCGCGGGTGGGCGGCGCCTGACGCGCGGGACGCGCAGGCGGAGGAGTCTGGGCCCTTGCAGGATCGAAGCCAGCGATCAGGCCGATGAGCAAACTGATGAACAGCGCAATGCGAAGAAGACGGAACATGACGATTCCTTTCGCTTCTAGTGATATCACGAGTACGACTTAGCGAATCGCTCCAGCAGTTCCGCCGCTTCGGCTGCGCCTCCGTACCGTGCGCCCGCTTGTTTCAAACGGCCCACGCCGCGCTTATAGGAAGGGTTCGCCAGGATTTTTTCGACCGCGGCGCGAATACTTTGCGGGGTGACTTTATCGGGCATGATGCGGATGCCGGCTTCCGCCTCGACGATCCGCTGGGCGATTTCCGGCTTGTCCCATTCGGTGGGGATGAGAATCATCGGCACCTCGGCGTCGATGGCCGCCAGTACGGTTCCGGCGCCGCCCGTGGTGATGATAACGTCGGTTTTGGGCAGCAGATCGCTATGGGCGATCCAGCGGGTGAGATGCAGGTTCGGAGCGCTGGCCCCCAGGTTGATCGACTCCGGATCGCGGGCTCCGCCGCTGGTCATGATCACTTCCATTTCTAGTCCGGCGAGGCCCTGCGCGGTAGCTCGAAGCACCAGCGGCTCACCCACGTGGATGGTGCCTTCGGTGGCGTGAACCCAGGGCCGCGCGTGGCCGAGCGTCTGCAGCCAGTCCGGCGAAACGATGTTGGCCGGCTTGTTCCAGAGATAAGGCCCGACGTACTTCACGGACGGCGGTAGATCGTGGCGATCATAATCGAATTCCGGCGTGGCGGGCATGATGTAGAGCGGCACGGTGGCCAGATGCGCGAGCGCGGTGGTGTGAATGGGCGGCAGGCCGTACAGGGCACGGATTTCGTTCAAACGTTTGCGGAACTTTCCGGTGACGAAGGTCTGGGCCAGCGTCACGGCCCTGGCCGTGAGGCGCGATAAAGCACTGTGCGGTTTCGGCAAGCCCAGCCCGAATGGGGGCGCGTCGGGCCCAGGAATCATGCAGCATGCTCCACATGAGGTGATGGCCACCGGAAGCCTGCCTTTTTCGCCCAGAATGAACGTGGGACCCCACATGGTCTGGTCTGAAGTGATGGCGTCGGGCTTCCACTCAGCCAGGATTTTCTCTAGGTCCGCCACCTGCGCGGGAATTGTCTCGACCATCCAATCGCGAAGCAGCGCGGCGAAGGCGAAGCCACCGGTGGGCTTGGTGGAAAGGCGGTCTGGCGCGAGCATGACCTTGTCCACGTACGATTCGTCGACGTTGACGAAGGGGAAGAACCGGAAGCCCTCGCCCTCCACCACCTTGGCGGCTTGTGGGCCGGTATAAATGGCGACTTCGTGGCCACGGGCGCGCAACGCATGAGCGATGGCGATCTGGGGATAGATGTGGCCGGGCAGATGCCAGGTGGTGATCAGGAAGCGGGCCATAGTTCCGATATTACGATTTGGCTTTCGTGATGCGACCGACGACGGCCTTTTCGTACATGCGCTCAAACATCTCCTGCGGCATCAAGCGGCGGACCAGCATGAGCGCCTTGGGGCGCGAGCCTACCAGATAGCGGCGATGCGGCCGCTTCGACGACACGGCCTGGAACACCGCTTCGGCTATATCCGCGGGGCGGATGGGTGAAGACTTCACGGCCCACTCAGCCATGCGCTCGGCTTCTTCGAAGTAGGCGCGGTAGGGGCTGGCGGCGCTTTTTGCGCCGGCGGCGACGTGCAGGCTGGCGCTCCAGAAGGATGTGTTGACGATTCCCGGCTCCACCATGCTGACGCGGATGCCGAACGGGGCCATTTCCAGCGCGAGCGTTTCTCCCAGTCCTTCGAGCGCGAATTTGGTGGCGCTGTAAGGGCCGAGCCCGAGCGACCCGATGCGGCCGGCGATGGAGGTGACGAAGACGATGCGACCGCTGCGCTGCGCGCGCATTTGCGGCAGCACGGCGCGCGTCACCGCCATGGTGCCGAAGACGTTGGTCTCGAACTGCTGGCGGATTTCGGCGTCGGAGGTGTCCTCGAAGAAGCCGCGGACCTGGTAGCCGGCGTTATTCACCAGGGCGTCGATGGATCCATATTTGGCGGTCACTTCGGCGACCGCGTGAGTGATGGTGGCAGCGTCGGTGAGGTCCATCGCAACGACGTCTATACCCACCCCCGCGGCGGTAGCGGCCTTTCCCAGTTCGCTTCCCCTGGAAGGGTCGCGCATGGTTCCGACAACACGGAACCCTCGCTTTGCCAATAAGATGGCGGTTTCAAGACCAAGACCGGAGGAAACGCCGGAGATCAGAGCAACTTTAGTCATCAGGAATAGGAAAGTTAGCATTTCGCGGGAGCCGTGTCCAGCGCCAGGGTAATGTGGCAGACTCATTGATAATGTCGGAAGCGGGGGATTTTTCGGGGGCGTGGGTTCGCGAGGCCGCCGTGCGCATTCAGCCGTTGATTTACCGGACGCCGGTGGTCCAGTGGGGACGGTTTTTCTTCAAATGCGAGAACTTGCAGCGCGGGGGAGCGTTCAAGATTCGCGGAGCGGCGAACCGCATTCTCTCGATACCGAAGCAACAACTGGAGCGGGGAGTGGTGGCGTTTTCTTCCGGAAACCATGCGCAGGCGACGGCGATTGTGGCCGAACACCTGGGTGTGCAGGCGGCCATCGTGATGCCGTCGGATGCTCCACGAGCGAAAGTGGAGGCAACTCGGGAACGCGGGGCGCGGATCATCAGCTACGACCGCCTTACGGAAGATCGCGAGCAGATCGCCGGGCGCATTCTGGAAGAAACCGGAGGCACACTTGTGCCGCCTTACAACCATCACCTGATCATGGCCGGCGCGGGAACGGCTGCGCTGGAACTGATAGAGGACGTTCCGGGTCTGGATGCTCTGGTGGTGTGCGTGGGCGGAGGCGGTTTCATTTCCGGGTGCGCGGCGATCGCCAGGGAAATGAATCCAGCCATCCGCGTATTTGGCGCGGAGCCGGAGCGGGCGAATGACGTCTGGCAATCCGTCAGGGCGGGGAGACGCATCACGATTCCGCCTCCCGACACGATTGCCGATGGGTTGCGAACGCTCTCTCCGGGCGTGCTGACCTTTCCGGTCATACAAAGTCTTGTGGAGGAGATTTTTCTCGTGAGCGAAGAGGAAATTCTGGAAGCGATGCGCCGGGTTCTCTATCGCCTGAAATTGCTTGTGGAGCCGAGCGGAGCCGTTAGCGCGGCGGCGGCTTTGTTCGGGAAATTGCCCGGAGGCCTTAAGAAAGTGGGAGTTCTTTTATCCGGCGGAAATGTGGATGCGGAATTAATTCGTAATTTATAGCATTTCTTGTGATACCTTAGGTTCGTATAAAAAGTAAGGCGTCAACTTCGCCGGCAAGCCTGCCGGGCGGGTTCAGCGCCCATGGCGGTGCTTCACTGAACTCCACTGAACCGAGGCCACTGATTCTCCTTGCGGATGATGAGCCGATGATCCGCACGTTGATCCGCTCTTTCCTTGAGAATGCCGGTTACGGCGTGCTGATGGCGGCCAACGGCAGGGACGCGGTGCAGGTTTCGCTGGCCGAACCGCGCACCATAGACGTCTTGTTGACCGATGTGGATATGCCGGAGGTGGATGGCTTTTCCGCCTATCGGCAGATCAAGAGGACGCGGCCGGAAATTAGAGGGCTTTTTATGTCGGGCGGGGGAATATTCAGCCAATTAAGTCTGCCCCAGCCCATGCCGTTTCTGCAAAAGCCATTCGGGGCGGAGGCGCTGCGGCTCAAACTAAAGAGCATATTGGAGGAAAGTGAGCCCGCGCCCGCAGCCTGGCTCAAAGTAATTCTGGTGGTGGACCACGATAGTGGACGGCGTCACAGAACCAAGAGTATTCTTAACGAAAATGGCTATGCCGTGCTGACCACAGCCTCCGTCGAGGAAGCGGAGTTGATTGCGGATAGCATCGCGACCATTGATCTCATCGTCACCGAGGTTCTATTCGCGGGGGAGAGCGGCGTTCATCTGGCTGAGCGGGTGGAGGCTTCCGCGCGCGAAGCGAGGACGCTTTTGATCTCCCATTTTGACCGGGAAGTTCTGAGCGGAGTTTCCGGGTTTTCAGAACAGGAGTTCCTACCTAACTTCTTCACGCCGGAGGCGCTGCTGGAGCGCGTGGGGCGATTACTCGAAGAATGAAATTTGCGCTTTGGGCGCTGATTGCGATCTACGCCGCTTCGCGAATCCTGCAAGTGTTTCCGGGCCGCGTGGCTGCGTTGGGGGTGGTGGCGCTGCATGTATTCCCGCCGGCGGTTTTCGCCTGGGTTCATGGGGTGCGCGTGTATGGGTGGCGCGGCATGCTCGCATTTTTTTCCTTGTGCCTGGTGGTGGGGAACGCGTTTGAAAATCTGGGCGTGCTCACCGGGTTTCCTTTTGGACATTACAACTTTACGGATTTGATGGGGCCGAAGATCTTCGCTGTCCCCGTGCTGCTGGGCATGGCGTATGTGGGGATGGCCTATCTGGCTTGGACCCTGGCTCGCACGATTCTGGGAGACGAACAGCTTCCTCTTGCCGGGTCGCGCGTGATATCGACGCCGCTGATGGCGGCCTTTCTCATGACGGCGTGGGACCTTTCGATGGACCCGGTGTGGTCCACGCTTTTGCACGCGTGGATCTGGCGCGATGGCGGCGCTTACTTCGGCGTTCCCGCGTCTAATTTTTTCGGATGGTACTTAACGGTGTTTTGTTTCTACCAGTTGTTCGCGCTGTATTTGCGGCACCGTCCTCAAAGGCCGGAACCGGCGCGCAGCCACTGGCGGTTGCCGGTGATTTTCTACGCCGTCTCAGCGGCTGGGAATGTGCTACTGACCATTCCGCGGACGGGGCCGGCGTTTGTTTCCGACGCCACGGGAGAAACCTGGCGCGTCACCGATATCACCGGGGCCTGTGCGGTGATCTCGATATTTGTGATGGGCGCTTTTGCGTTGATGGCGTGGGTGAGATTGAGGGATCCTGACCTGTAGGCCGAATCTTCCTGCAAGCTTTTTTTCTTGCAAACCTTTTCGATTTGTTTGCGTATCTATTCCTGTGGCAACCGCACAGGACGGAAAAATCGACTTATTGCAAGGCACGCTGGACGTTATGGTGCTGCACACCCTGTTTGCAATGGGCGCGCAGCACGGATACGGAATCGCCAGGCGCATCGAGCAGGTGAGTGAAGAGCAAGTGCTGTTGAACCAGGGGACGATCTACGCGTCACTTGTCCGGCTGCAGAACCGCGGCTGGATATCGGCGGAGTGGGGTGTTTCGGATCACAACCGGAAGGCCAAATTTTACGCCATCACGCGAACGGGGCGTAAACAACTGGCTGCGGAAGCAGCGTATCACCAGAGGCTGGCGGATGTGATGGCACGCGTGCTGTCCATGACCGCAGAGAAGGCAAATTCATGATCGATGCATTGCGCGAATTCGCGGGCCGCGCGCGGTCCTTTTTTCGGAAGAGCAAGCTGGACGGCGATTTCAATGAGGAGATGGCGGCGCATCTGGATCTCGCGATTGAAGAGAACCTGGCGCGCGGCATGTCCGCCGGTGAAGCGCGCCGTCAAGCCATGGTGCGGTTCGGCGGAATGGAAGCGGCGAAGGAGATTCATCGCGAAGCGCGCGGACTTCCGTGGCTGGATACCGTGCAACAGGATGTGCGCTACGCGCTGCGAACGCTGCGGCGCGATGCCGGGTTCACCACGATTGCGGTGCTGATACTGGCGCTGGGAATTGGCGCGAATACGGCGGTGTTCAGCGTGGTCGATACGGTGCTACTGCGCCCCTTGCCTTTCCGGGACGCGAGCCAGTTGGTGTGGGTGGAAGACCAGGAGGGGCATGAAGGGCTTTCCTCCGCAACATTCCCGGTGGCCGTTTTTGAGGCGATGCGCAGCCGAAACCATTCGTTCCAGGACATGACGGCTTATTTTGCCTTCTTTGGTTTCAACGATTACAAATTGACAGGACGCGGCGAGCCGGCGCGCCTGGTGGGATTGCCGGTGGCGCAAAACTTCTTCCCGATGCTGGGCGTTGAACCCGTGCTGGGACGGCAATTCGTGAAAGAGGAGTGCCAGAAAAACGGACGGCGCGCGCTCCTGCTGAGCCATGCTCTGTGGCTGCAGCGCTTTGGCGGCGATCCGAAGATGGTGGGGCAATCGCTCACGCTGAATGGCGACGCGGTGACCGTGGTTGGGGTGCTCCCCGCTTCGTGGGATTTCGGCTCGGTATTCGCGCCGGGCACGCGGGTGGATTTCTATGTGCCCTGCGTGATGGACGATATCCGAACCTACGGTAATACGCTGGCGATCATCGGGCGATTGAAACCCGGCCTGACGGTGGACGACGCCCGGACAGAGTTTGCCTCGCTGCAGCCCGCGCTGAGGAAAGCGCATCCCGAGTGGTATTCCGAGTTCCGCGCGCGCCTCGATGGATTGAAGGAGTATGTGAGCGGGAAGCTGCGCCGCTCCCTGATGGTGGTGTGGTGCGCGGTGGGATTGATTCTGCTGATTGTGTGCGTGAATCTGGCGAATCTGCTGCTGGCGAGGTCGGCAACGAGAGCCAAGGAATTTGCGCTGCGGAGCGCATTGGGAGCGGGGCGCGGGCGCATTGTTCGCCAGCTTCTGACGGAGAGTCTGGTATTGGCCAGCGGTGGCGCGGTGTTCGGACTGGGGCTCGCTTTCGCATTGACGCGCTATCTGGCTTCGTCGGGCAAGATCGCCCTTCCGCTGCTGCAGGACGTGCGTGTCGATGGGACTGCGCTGGCGTTCACGATCCTGGTGACGGTAGGGGCGGCGGTGTTGTTCGGGCTTGCGCCGGGATTGCGAGCCGCCGCCGGGAAGATGCAGGAAGCGCTGCAGGAGGCTTCCCGCGGATCGAGCGAAGGCCGGGGCCACGGCAGCTTCCGAGCAGCGCTGGTGGTTTCTGAAGTGGCGCTGGCGTGCGTCCTGTTGGTGGGTGCGGGGTTGTTGCTCAGAAGCTTTCTGCAACTACTCGATGTGGATCTGGGATTCCAGCCAACCAGGGCGATCGCGTTGCGCGTCGATTTCGACGGGCCCGCGTCGGGGTTGCAGGAGGTGCTGCACCGCGTTCAGGCGGTTCCAGGAATCGAGGCCGCGGGCATCACGGATTCTCTTCCTCTGGCGCAGAACCGGGCGTGGGGTTTGGCGCCCAAAGGGAAGACCTATCCGCCCGGCGGTTACCCCAGCGCGTTCGTCTATGTGATTACGCCGGGCTATCTGGACGCGATGGGCATGCGGCTGCAGGGCGGCCGCGATGTCAACTGGGCCGATACCGATAAAAGCGAGAAGGTGGTGCTGATCAACCGGGCAGCGGCGCGCCATCTTTGGCCGGGTCTCGACCCGGTCGGCAGGATTGCCAATGCCGGCGGTACAGACGCGCGGATTATCGGCGTGGTGGGGGATATTCGCGAGAGCAGCGTGGAACTGCAGGCCGGCAACGAAATGTTCCTACCGATTACCCAGGCGGGGTCCGCCGGACTGGAACTGATCATGCGCACCAAGCTGCCGCCGGAATCGATTGCGCCATCGGTGCGAACCACGCTGCGGTCCATGAATCCGAACCAGACGGCGACGGACTTCGAGCCCTTGCAGCAACTGGTGGACCGGTCTCGATCGCCGCGGCGCTTCTTTGTCCTGATGGTGACGGCTTTCGCGACGCTGGGGTTGCTGCTCGCGTCGTTGGGAATCTATGGCGTGATCTCTTATTCGGTGGCCCGCCAGACGCGGGATATTGGAATCCGCATGGCGCTGGGCGCTTCGCCGGGAGAATTGCAGATGAGCGTGATTGGAAGAACGCTGCGCCTCGCGTTGACCGGGATCGGCGTCGGCGCAGTGGCTTCGGTGGTGGTGGCGCGGTGGATTAGCTCGCTCCTGTTTGGGATCAGTCCGGCCGACCCCCCGACGTTTGCCGGTACAGTGCTGTTGCTGGGCGCGGTCGCCATGCTGGCGGGGTACGTTCCGGCACGCCGCGCGTCCCGCGTGGACCCGGCGGTGGCGCTACGGAGTGAATAGCGGTTTCGGGGAAGTGGTAAATTGAAACCGTTCCATGTTGTTCCTCGCGCCTTTGTTCGCTTTGTTCCTGGCTTTTCAGCAGGCGGATGACCCACCGTCCGCGATTCTGGCGCCATATCTTCCCACGCCGGACACGATTGTGGAGCGCATGCTGCGGCTGGGCCAGTTGAAAGCCGGGGAAAAAATGTGCGATCTGGGCAGCGGGGATGGCCGGATTGTGATTGCGGCGGCGCGTGAATATCACGCCAACGCAACCGGCATTGAACTGGACGACACGCTGTTCCGTGAGAGTGTAGAGCGCATTCGGAAGCTTGATTTATTTTCCACCGCGCACATTATTCACGGCGATATTTTGAAACAGCGCTACTCCTCCTACGACCTGATTACGGTCTACATGCTGCCGGAAACGAACGACTTGATGCAGCCGATTCTGGAGCGCGAGATGAAGCACGGCTCCCGCGTGGTGGCGCACGATTTCGAGTTTCGCAACTGGCGGCCGACGAAGATTGAAACGGTCGAGGACGATGGCACCGGGCGCAGCCATACTTTATTTCTTTACGACCGGTGAGGGCGCAGTAGCACTGTGATAAAAACAAGGGAGCGCGAGGGGCGCATCCTGTCCGCGGAAAGGGCCGTGCCCACCCACTGAAACATCACTGAAAGCTACGAACTTTCTTTCAGCCTGACTCTTGCGGATTCCAGGCACGCAGTTGAAAGGAGATTCGTATGTCCGACGCAATTCCTCTACCCCTTCGCCCCAACCTGGCGCAATATCGAAAGCTCGCCAAGGATTTCCAGGCGGCTTGCGAATCAGACGACCCGAGAGCCATTCGCGAGTGGGCCGGGCGCTTTGGCAGCAACGCGGAACGCACCGAGCGACGATGGATCAATTTCAGGAAACCGCCGTGCAAGCTGGCGGGCGCGCAATTCTTTATCGCGCGCGAACACGGGTTCGCCACTTGGCCGAAATTCGCTAAACACATCGAGGCCCTCTCCAGCGACGGATCGAGCGTGGCGAACTTCGAGGCGGCGGCCGACTCGATCATCGCGGGCGATGATGCCGTTCTGAAGCGGTTGTTGAACCGCAATCCGGAGCTGGCGCGGGAGCGCTCGACGCGTGAACACCGGTCCACTCTGCTGCACTATGTCTCGGCCAATGGCGTGGAAGACTTCCGGCAGAAGACGCCGCCGAACATCCTAGAGATCACAAAAATACTACTGGATGCGGGCGCGGATGTGAACGCCGAGTCGGATGCCTATGGAGGCGGATCGACGGCGCTGGGATTGGTGGCGACCAGCGTCCATCCCGAACAAGCCGGCGTGCAGATCGATTTGCTTCAGGTGTTGCTTGACCGCGGCGCGGGAATCCCGCCTGGCTCGCTCAGAAGCTGCCTCGCCAATGGACAACCCGTCGCCGCCGAATTTCTGGCGAGCCGCGGCGCACCGGTGGATTTTGAAGAAGGCGCGGGGTTGGGGCGGCTTGACGAAGTGGAACGCGGGTTCGATTCCGCGAGCAAGGTACAGAAAGAAGCCGGCTTGCGGTTTGCGTGTGGATACGGCCGCAAGGAAGTTGTCGCGTTTCTGCTGGAACGGGGCGTCGCTCCAGATGCGGCGTGCCTGCACTGGGCCTCCTATCGATTGAATGTGTCGACAGATGGACCGGAGCGCGAGCGCTGCCGCGAGGTGCTGGCTATGCTGGCGACCGCTCGCGGTGCGACATGATAAACAGGAATGTGATGCAGACCAAAACTCCCCAACGTCCCACGATGGGCGGCATCGTGCGGCTGGACCCGCGCCTCGACGAATTAGTGGCTCCCGGCACGCCCATTGAAATGCTGGCGTCGGGATTTGAATGGTCGGAAGGACCCATCTGGATCGCGGATGGCGGCTATCTGCTGTTCTCGGACATCCCGAGAAACTCCATCATGAAGTGGAGCGAGGCCGATGGGCTCAGCCTGTTCCTGAAGCCTTCCGGATTTACGGGAACGGTGGATTACGGCCGTGAGCCGGGCAGCAACGCACTCACCCTGGATCATGAAGGCCGGCTCACTCTGTGCGAACATGGCGACCGTCGCATCTCCCGGCTCTATCCCGATGGCGGCAAGCGCACTTTGGCGGACGCGTACCATGGCAAGCGGCTGAACAGCCCAAACGATTTGTGCTTCAAATCGAGCGGCGATCTTTACTTCACCGATCCGCCGTATGGGTTGCCAAAGAATTTTGAAGATCCGCGCCGCGAACTGGATTTCTGCGGTGTTTACCGTCTTGCGGCGGATGGCGCGGTGACGCTGCTCACGCGCGAGCTGACGCGGCCCAACGGGCTCGCGTTCTCGCCGGATGAGAAGTCATTGTACGTGGCGAATTCCGATCCAGAGCGCGCGGTTTGGATGAAGTATCCGGCGGAACCGGATGGAACTTTGGGCCCTGGCGCGGTATTTCTGGATGTGACGGCCGCGGCCAGGCAAGGATCGCCCGGGCTGCCGGATGGAATGAAGGTGGATGCGAGCGGGAATTTGTTTGCCACGGGACCCGGTGGGGTTTCTGTGATCACACCGGGCGGGAAGGTGCTGGGGCGCATCGAGACTGGTCAGCGAACCTCCAACTGCGCCTGGGGTGAAGATGGATCGACGCTGTATATAACGGCGCATCATTATCTGTGCCGCATACGAACGACGACTCGTGCTGCGGTAATGCCGGGCAGGCTTGCGGTCGCCGGAACGGGAGTGGTACTGTAACCCAAAGCAGGGGAGAACCGATGCGAACCGTGGTGATGTGCCTTGTCGTGCCTGTTCTTGCGGCAGCCCTGCATTCGCAGTCCCGGCAGACGGAAGGCGACAGCCGGCCGGTCGGCGTCCTGCTCGCTGCCAAGAGCTGGAAAATGGGGTTAACCGCAATTCAGACGGGGGATTACCTGCCGCCCACCGCGACCCTGACGGCCTCTGGACCGGGTGACTTGCTGCTGAGTTGCCGAAACAAAGGTTTGCTCTCCTATACCTGCCTGCGATACCCGTGCAATGTCCCGGTTTGTTCCACCAACGTGGAGGACGCCAAGGTGAAGCGCATGGATAAACAGATGGGAAGTGAAGCGCAGGCCGCGCCCGATTTTGGCGAAAAACTGATGGGGTGGCTGACCCGCGGATCGCCGCCACCCATCACAGCCGGCGTGCGCGAAGGGGGCAATCCCAGTGACGCGGTGATTCTCGCCGATGGGGACAAGCTACATCTGGCGCCGGCGCTGACGCGCGTTCTTGAAGGCGACTATTGCTTCAGCCTGAGCGCTTTGGGCGCTAACGGCAAGCCCGCGCCAGTGCGATTCCGGATGAACTGGAATCGCGAAGAGGAGCCTGAAGGCCTGGTCGCGCGGAAAGGCATACCTGCCGGCGCTTACACGCTGGAAAAAGAAGTTGGGGATGCGAGCGGCTCCTGCACGGCCGACCCCGACGCCGTCGCCGCGTGGATTCTGATCGCGCCGCCGAACGATTTCAATCGCTTGACGAAACAATGGAAGGAGAACCGGCCGTGGCTCGACGACCTTTCCAAGTCCGGCGTCAGCCCCGCCGTGATCGCAACGACGCGCCACGCGATACTCGCCGGATTAAGCGCCGGGTTCAGCGATGCGTCACAGTAACTGGCGGCATATTTTCAAGCCGAAAGATCTTGGCATCATTCTTCTCCTGGCCATTCTGATGGCCGTCCTGGAGTACACCGGAATTCTGGCGGGACCCGAAGGTTGGTTAGAGGATCGCTGGCTTCGCCTCGCGGGTTCACACCTTCCCTCCGTTTCAGGCTCCGTCGTGATTCTGGACATTGATGATGCCACCCATAGAGACTGCTTCGACCCCACTCCTCCGATGAATGCGTCCACCGTTTCCGGGCTGGTGAAGCAGATCGTCCAGTTGGAGCCCAGCGTAGTGGGCATCGATATCCTGACGGACGATCCGAAGTACGCCGGCGCTTACCGCAACCTGGCGAACGAGTTGAAAGGCTTCCAAACGAAGACGGTGTGGATCGCGGGTGTGGATCGAAAGTTTCATGCAACCGTTCCGAATCTGTTTGGATGGTTCGCCGGCGAGCCTACTGAACTCGTGATCAAGCCCACGCGCGTCCTGGGATTTGATCCAGGGGAACTGGAAGACCGGCAAGACGTTCAGTGGGGCCCCGCGGTTTACGCAACCGAGGAAGACCACAAGCTGCGGCGCTTCCCTCGCGAACTGGGAATTTCGGCCGACCCGGAATCTTCCGGCCTCAGCGTCAACCGGGAAACCTGGGCGCGAAAGATCGGCGATCGCTTTTGTGAGCGCAACCCGTGTCCGTCCGTGCCCAATAGAAGCGAGGTTTTTCTTCCGGTGGGGACCAGGACCGTCTCCTACAGCGTGCTCGACTTTTTCTCCTGTTCCAAGCGTGCATTGCCGCGCGAGTTCGGCATCTCAGAAGGGAAGCGGGATGTGCTCAAACAACTGACGGCGGGAAAGATCGTTCTGCTGGGCGGTACATTCGCCAGTTCGGGAGACTTCTATGAAACGCCCGGAGGCCGCGATTCGGGAATTGTGGTGAATGCCCGCGCAGTTGAGGCTGAAATCAGCGGCTCCGGGCTGGGGGAAGTCAAACCGTATGTAAGTTTCGGCCTGGATCTGGTTACCGGGGCCATGATGCTGATGGCGTTCTTCGTGCTTGAGGAACTGCTCAAGCAGAATCGAGTGCTGGTGACCGTCTCGGGTAGCCTTTTCGCGGTCGCGCTACTGTGGTCGGCCGTTTACTTGTTCCTGGGCAAGAACTATATGTTCAGCTTTGCCAGCCTCATCTTTGGCGTTCTGATTCACCAGTTGATCGATCTTTGGAATGGTGACCTTTGGAAAAGTGAAAAGGAGCCTAAGCACAAACCGGCCCGCCGCCGGGCCGCGCACCGAGGATAATCTCCGCGGAATGTTCGCTCTGCGCCATCACGGGCCGCTGGGATTTATGGAAGCGTTTCATCACCGTGTCGGAGACATCCTTCTGGACCGCGGTGAACAGGTTGTTGATGGGGATACACCCATGCCGCTCGCGCAGGTTGCGCAACAGACTCGCGGTAAAGCACCCATGTCCGTCAGTCTCATAGGACTTCTCGTTGGCATCACAGGAACTCAGGACATAGCGCCCCGCGCCGTCCCGAAGCCGGTCGAAATCGTCCTGCGAGAGCGTATCTGAGCCTGCGCCGCTTCCGCTGTGGCAGGTGTCGAAAACCACGACGGTCCGCTCGGCCCGGCAGCGCGTCCGGATGATCCCAGCCACATCCACCATGGGAAGCGCTGTGCCGAAAATCTGATCGCGGCTGGTGACGTCCGTGTCGTAAGTGTAGAGGTAGCTCACCTGCTTGATATCGTCGGAACGTGACGAGCCGTGGGTCGATACGTAGACCAACACCATGTCTTCCGGCTTCGCCACCGTCGCAATCCGGTTTAGTTTGGCCTTGATCGCTGAAGTGGTTGCCTTGTCGTTGGTCAGGCAAAATACATTCTTCGCGGTAAATCGGCCGACGCCGGGGTCCGCCAGCGCCTGCGCCATCGCCATGGCGTCCTGGTCGGCGAAGCTGAGATTTTCAGCCCCGATCTCCGGCTGAAACTGACTGATGCCAACGACGAGTGCCCATTTGTCTCCCACCGCGGCAAGGTTCTCGTCATTGCGGGGAACCGCCAGAGTGAACGGATCGCGCTTCTCCAGCCATGCATCGGACCGATAACGTTCCGCGGCTTCGAGATCGGAAACCACGCTGCCGGGATTGACATTCAGTTTCTTGCGGCACAATGCGCGATAGTAGTGCGCGTCGCCGAGGCTGGGATATTGATCGAGCGCCCTGGTGAAAAAGCCCAGCGCCCCGGCAATCTCGTGCGGGGACGAGCGGGTCGACAAAAGCTCGAGGCCCTGGCAAACCAGGTCTCTCGATGCGCCCACGCGGTCGCTCACAGTCTGGCCGCGCAGGCTGAGCGCGGCCGCGCCCAGCGCAAATAATCTCCGCCGCGTCATTTTGGCGCGGCAGCCGGAGTCTTGGCCGTTGTCCGTGATCCGATCCGCGGAGCGCCCACCTTGGTCCGCAGTTCATTTTGGAGCGCAACCGGCAGCTTCGCCTTCGCAATGGAGATGGCGGTGTCTTTGTCGTGCGGATCGAATTCAACCGGAGAGTTGCGAATCACGTCGGCGATCTGATCCTGTGGAACACCTTCCGTAAACATCTCGATCACATCGCCGATGCGAATCACCTTTGCGTTTGACGGCCTGGCGTTTGACGGCGTGGCGGCCGCACTGGACTTGACTGTTGAAGGCACTTTTCGGCCGCCCGCCTGCTTCGACGATGGCGTTTGGTCTTCGATGGCTTTGTAGCGCGCGACGGCTTCCTTGCTGCGGGCCACCGAATCCACAAAATACTTTTCCTTGGGCCGCAGTTCCAAAGCTTTGTCGTAATATTCGGCCGCCTTATAGATGTTCTGGCGCTGGTCGGAGAAATCGGCGGATTCGTACGACATCGCTTCGTACGCCAATCCCAAATCATATTGCCGGAACGCTTCGTCTTCCGGCTTCGCAAACGCGGGCGTGGCCTCCAGCTTATCCACCGCTCGCGACCAGAGTTTGTCGCCCATGAAAGTGGCGGCCTCGTTCAGGTTTTCCTCACCCGTCGCGACTTGCACCGGCAGATCTTTGGTGGTGTTCCCCAATGAGGATGCGATTTGCGAAACCACGTCCCGGATCAGGATCTGCTTCACGTCCTCCGTGGTATGCGGCGGTTTCTCGCCCTGTGCGGCATGGTGCCCAAGCCCCGGCAGGTGCGACAGGGAAGAGAGGGCCCCAGCGCCCGCCCCGTTGAAAGTTTTATCGTAGTTTCCGTTAACGTTGCCCGCATCATGCGTGCGGCCGCTTCGATCGCGCGCCTGGTAGGCGACGTTCAACGAGCCCACCCAGTGCACCATGGTGGTGGAAGTCTTACCGGCGGTCGTGGTGGTTTGTTGCGGATTCGGCAGCGAATAACCGGTTACCTTCACGTTCAACGTCCACACCGCGTCCGCCGGGGCGTTCTTCTTAGTCAGCGTCTTCTCGTTCTTCAGAAGCTCGGTTTCGAGGGTGGTGAGAAGACTCTCTTCCACTGGGGAGTACTCCCGGTTGGTGACTCCGCCGGTGAATGCCACTGTGGTGTTGGCGAGCCTCACGGCGGCCGGAAAGCGGGTGCGCAAGACCACATCCTTCTTGCGGACAAGGCCGAACCCTGGGCTGGCAAAGGACTGTACTGTGAGCGCCAGAAAGCAGAAAGCAGATACAACGGTATTCAGAAAGATCGGGGGACGTTCCATGGCCGCGACTCCGCAGAATTTGGCCCAAGTATAACAAGACGGTCCGGGCCGCCAAAGGGAATGACAGGATCTGCTACACTGTCTAGGTTATGGCCAGAGTCTGTGAAATTACCGGGAAAAAGCCGATGAGCGGCAATAAAGTTTCCCACGCCAACAACAAGACCAAGCGTAAGTTCCTGCCGAACCTGCATGAAAAGCGCTTCTGGTTGCCGTCCGAAGGCCGCTTCGTCCGCCTGCGCGTTTCCGCCAGGGCCATGAAGACCATCGATAAACTCGGCATCGAGAAGGTTCTGCAAGGGCTCCAAAAGTAATTGCGGGCAGCCCGGCTGCCCGTCCCTTCCCCTCTGGCTTCCTGAATGGGCCGGAATCTCAGATCCACATCCTTCTTCGCCATCGTTCTCGCGGCCGTAGCCGTTGTTCTTCTCAGAATTACGCTCGATTGGGCGCACTACCCGCATTCCCGCTCGGTTTGCGTGATTGGTTTGTACGCCGCCGTTCTGCCGGCGCTCGTTTGGTTTTGGCGCAGCAGCCGGACCGGCGCACCGGAAACGTTTCGGGTTCCCGACTGCCGCTTGCTGGTGATCGCGATTTTCGGCGTGGCCGCAGCCGCGGTCGGGTTCTCCTACGATCACGGGCATACGATATCGGACGAATCCGCCTATCAGTTTCAAGCACGAATCTTCGCCTCGGGACGCATGAAGGCGGAGCCGATGCCGGGGGCCGTTGTGAACCCGGCGAAAACTCCCCCTGAGATCTATTTCGAGCAGCAGGTGGACAGCAGCCGCGGGTGGTTCTCGAAATACCCGCCTGGATGGCCATTCGTCCTCGCTGCCGGTTACCTGCTGCGGTGTCCGTGGCTCGTGAACCCAATACTCGGCGTGCTTCTTCTGCTACTTGTGAACAAGCTGGCGCGTCCCTGGGGAGTGCCCACTCAAACGCTCTCGGTTCTTGTGGCCGGAACATCAGGCTACACTCTGCTGCAGTCGGTTGGGTTTATGTCGCACGGCCTGGCGGCGGTGATTGGGGCCGCGGCTTTCGCCTCACTGTTTCACGCCGCGCGCACGGAAAGATTGGGTGCGGTATTCCTGGGCTTTGCGTTCGTCGTGGTGGGCACCGAAATCCGGCCCTTTACGGGGGCCTTAGTCGCGCTGGTTTGCACCGGATATATCCTGTACGCATTCTGGAGCAGGCAGCGGCTGCTCTGGCCGTCGATTGGGATCATCGCATGCGCCGGGCTGCTCTCGGTAGCCCTGTTTTGCGTCATCAACTTCCTCTACACCGGAAGCCCGCTTGTTTCCCCGTACGCCTTGAGCAGGGGATTAACGCAAGTCGACAACATGACGCTCGATCCTCTGCGGATCGTCGCCAACCTGGGCTCGTTTTGGCGCGCATCATGGACGGACACGTTATGGTCCACCTTCCCGTTCGTCCTGGTTGCGGCGGCCTATGCCGGCCGTTATGAATGCCAGTTCCGCAGGGAACTGATTTGTCTGGCTCTTCCCCTCCCGCTGCTCGTGATTGCTCACCTCACGCAAAACGAGCCATCGGCTAGCCTGGATGGAGAGCGTTACTACTACGAGGGTTATGCGCTTCTCTGTGTCGTTGCCGTCCGAGGTTTTTTGTTGCTCGGTTCCAGGTGGCAGATCCGCGCTCGGGAAGCGGCCCTCGGGCTGCTGGTTTTGTTCGGCATTCAAGCGACCTTTTTCGTGGTCGTCATTCGAGACATCGAATTGCGTCTGGAGCCCTGGCGGCTCGTCTACCGTTCCGCCGCGGAGCCTCCCACTCCACCCTTGATTTTTCTGAGCAGCACGGGGCCGGACTTCGCCCCGAAGCATGCGAACTGGAATGAGGCGGAGTGGAGAACGGCGCGCGTCGTGTTCCTGAACGATCCTGGGGCCGCCCGTCGCGACGAAGTGGCTTGCCGCTTCAACCGGCCCGCTTATCGAGTGGTTTCTTATGACGTGATCAGCCGCAGTATCTTCATCCGTGACTACTCCGCCGTTTGCCCGGCTTCCTGATTTGGACGAGGCTGGGTTCACCATCATTCCAGGTCCGGTACCGGACGAGGGTCTCGCCGGGCTGTCCGCCGCCTACGACGCAACCGTAGACACCGCGCCGGACATAAAGGTCGGGAGTTCCACCACCAGGGTGAAAGATGTGAATCGAGGGGCGGCGTTCGATGAGCTCTACATATATCCGCCCGTCCTTGAGGCATGCCGTCGCATCATCAATGAGCCGTTCCGGCTGAGTACGATGAACGCCCGGACGGTACCTCCCAAACTGCCCGCCCAGAATCTTCACGTTGATTTCGCGCGCGACAGTCACGGCTGGACGATGGTGGGCTTCATCTTCTCAGTAAACATCGCGCACAACGCAGCGGGACGCGATTGTTTTCTGCACCTGGCGGGAGCGTCCCGCGCTGTGCGCTTTCATGGTCGACGACTTCCGCGAGGACAACGGCGCCACCCGATTTGTGCCCTTCTCACACCGGTGTTCCGGTGTTCCGAACGACCTTCCCGAAGACCTGAAAGCGGATTACCCAGGGCAAGTTCTGGCGTGCGGCCCAGCGGGTTCCATGATCGTCTTCAACGGCTCCGTGTGGGATGGACATACGGTGAATCGGTCGGACGGCCCGAGACGTTCCATACAAGGCGCGTATATCCGCCGTTGCGCGCCGACGGGCGCTGATCTGGCTGCGCGCATGCTGCCGGAAACGCTCGGTCGCATCAGTCCGCTTGCGAAATACTTGTTGTCCGTTTAGCCGGGCGGTTAGGTGGAAGAGGTCGCCTTCTCGTGGCGAGTCTGGATTTCGTTGACCACTTGCAGCGTATTGGGAACGCCTTTGGCGATGGCTTCCACTTGCGACCGCTGGGCTTCGGTATCAACGGTTCCGGTTAAGGTCACAACTCCCGTCGTTACGGAATGATGGATGCCCGTCTTGAAACCGCCCGAAATGAGAGCTGCGTCAAGGTTGTTGTCGATCCCTTTATCGAGGTCCGCATACACGGTCTTTGTGGAGCCCGGATCTTTTGCAGGCAGCACGGCAACTTCATTGGCAATCACCTGGTCGGTGGCGATGGATTGAGCGATTTGAGCGGCGCGGGCTTTGTCCGCATCCGCCGCCACATGACCGCTGAGCGTTACGACGCCCTTCGTCCGGTCCGCGGAAACGGAAACATCTTTCAACCCGGCCTGCACGAGCGCTTTGTGGATGTTGTCCTGAGGCGTCGACGCGCAGCCTGCCAACAATCCCATCGCGACTAAAGCAGTCGCCGTTCCCATCCTGAACGCATTGATTCTGAACACAGAAAGTCTGGGGCATTTCGAGGGCCGCCGTGACTTCCAGAACGTTTGCCTGCGCGGCTACCTATTGCGTGTGGACCGCGTCAACCGCGTATGCCGCACCGGCGGCATGGCACACCGTGCAGCTCTCACCCAACGAGTCGGTGTTGGCCAGGAAGTGGGACGCCTCGGCCTTGGACACGTGGCATCCGCTGCAAGCCGACGCAGTGGCCTGCACCGGATTGATCCAACCCTGGGGATCGACCACCTGATTCAGGCCCACCGGCAAAACCTGCTCGGAGCCATTCACATGACACATTGCACAATTCTGCAGATAGGGGGCGTCGCCCGATGGGCTCATGGCCGGGTAAAGCACGCCGGAGAAGTTGTTGACGCTCCCTTTGTAGCCATCGATGATGTAGGGCTGGCCACCGGCGGGAACCACATTAACCCCGTCATGTATGCGGTGAACCATCACGGCCATGTTGATGGTCTGCGGCGTGGAGCCAGCGGGACGCTCTGCGAAGTCGGTGTCGGACGGATTGTGGCACATCACGCAGTATTCGGGCACGTTCCGCCGGGCCCCGTGCTGGGAGAGATTGACGTGGCATTGATTGCAGTTGGCCTGCGCAACGACGGTGCGGCGGGGCGTCACCGGAGAGCCATCGACCGAGAAGTAGGAAATCTGATTTGGACTTCCGCTTTCCACTGACTGGGCTGCGTTGGTGCCCGGGAGAATGCTCTCCGTCCTCACGGCCTCGACTCCGATCGCATAGGTCCCCGTGGCGCTCGCCGGAATCGCGTTGATGAACGTATACGTGCAGTTGCCGCTTCCGTCGCACGTGCCTTTGGTGCCGTCCTCTCCGTCGTATCCGGGGGTGGTGACGGTGCTGCCGAAGCTGGTGTAGCCGTAATCGGTGGTGGGACCGGCCATGGTGAACTGGAGGCCTCCCAAGCTGGAAAGCGCGAGGGGATTGCCATTGATGTCCTTCAGAGTGAACGCGACCACGGGATTCTGTCCGGCATTCGTGTTGGTTACGCCGGTAATGGTGGCGACGACGCTTGAGATCAAGGTGTCCGGGTTGGGCGGGTAAGCCGCCGGCGTATCAGCGGGCACTACGTGCGCGCCGAGAATCGATGCGTCGAAAGGTGTCTCGCCTTGCGGGATGTGGCAGTTGGCGCATTCGCTGTCGTCCAACTGGAATCCGCCGGGGTGGTTGGCGCCGGTCGCGAAATTCACATCATCATGGCACGCCCCGCAGGCCGCCCGGGAGGGTTCGGTCAGGAATGCTGTGGCTTGCGCGGCGCCGGTGGTCAGGCTGTGGCAGACTCCGCAGCGGCGGGGGTCGCCTGGATCGATCACTGTCGAAAAATTGGTGAGGAAATTCATGTAGCCCGCGATCTCATAGGGAACACCGGGCGTCGTCGCCGTGCCAACCACGCTCGGCAACTGCGAACCCATGTGGATCTTATGGGCCATCACTTTCAGATCGAGCGAATTGCCCGTGGTCGGATCCTGGTTCTGCGGCTGGTGGCAAAGCACGCACATGTTCATGCCATTGGCGTAACCGCCGTGGAAAACCAACTGGTCGTGGCAGGTGTTGCAACTCGCGGTACGGATCACGTCACGCGTTACCGTTACCGGCGCGCCATTGGGGACGAAGTTGAAGGTTGCGCCCGCGTAGTTCGTGCCCAGGTTGAAGGCCGTCAGATCCCGGTTGCCGTCAACCGCGACCGTCGTTGTCACGGTGGGATCGAATCCCGCAGGAGCCTGAGCCTGGAAAGTATATGAGTATTGACCTGGACCGACCTGAACGGGCGTGCCACCGAGTTCAAAATCCGGGCGGGTGATGGTACCGAGAACCGCTCCTGTGACCTGTGACGTGGTGTACGCCACGTATTGTTCCTGGCCCTTGGGAATATAAGAGGCGACGAATGCAAGAGAAATAACGCCCGGAGTGGTCGCGCCGGCCGCATCGAGAGCCAGCCCGTTGGGATCGGACAGGGTGTAGACCACGCTGATCACGCCCGCGCTTGATAACTGGGCGGAGTTGATGGTGATCACCATGCCAGGGTTCACGAAATCAACCAGAGCTTTGGGCGCGTAGCGCGCCTTGTCGCGCGGCCCATATTGGTACTTCTGCGTTCCGCCTGTCAGACAGAGTGCGACAAGTGCCGCGGATGATGCGATTCGTAACGGCCGCGCGAACAAGTTCATAAAACGTCCTCAACGATACTCAGTGCTAGGTCAATTTTAGGAGTCTGCCCGCAGATGAACCACTCGAAGATCTTCTAGTTTGTTTTGATGGCGCGGGAGCCTTCGTCCCAAAAGACCTGTTTCTTCTGGAAGTACGATGCGTTCGCCATATGGCAGGCCAGGGCGGCATGGTTGCCAAAAACCGCATCTTCAGGGACCGGCTTGCGCGACTTAGTCGCCTCAAAGAAGGTCCAGAGGTGCGGCTTTAAGTCATCCCAGTCGGGGCCCTGATAGAGTTGGTCCGCAGTCACCGGCTCATGGCCGTAGTGAACCGGATGTTCACTCTCCCATTGGTTGACATATTCCGCGCGCATCCTCGCGGGAAAGCTACCCGAGTAGTAACTGGGTGATTCGTCAAGCCCCGTTTGGGGCAGCAGGCGAATGCTGTCCCCGGTGGCTTCCATAACCCCCTTCGGTCCCAGAAAGCGCGCGAACTCCCGAGTTGACGAACCTAGATTCAACCGCACATAGACGGGAATGCCGTGATAATCGAACAGCACCGCGTGCGTATCCGGCATATTCCGGCCATCCGGAAAGCGGAAAATTCCCCCCAATGCGAATGCGGACTTCGGGGCCTCATTCCATCCCAACGTATAGAGCATGCCGCTGATCAAATGCACCATCAGATCGCCGCCGACGCCGGTTCCGTATTCCTTCCAGCAGCGCCACCGCGCAAACCGTTCTGGATTGAACGGGACTTTGGGCGCGTCGTTCAGCCACGTATCCCAATCCAGATTCTGAGGCGAAAGATCGAGCGGTGGAGGGTAAACCCAGGCGCCGGTGGGGCTGTTGCGGCCGAGGCTCAGTTCGACCATCTCCACATCCCCGATGGCACCGTCATGATACAACTCGCGGGCTTTGGCGCAGAGCGCGGAACTGACGCGTTGCGAGCCGATCTGAACAATGCGGTTGTTCCGTTCGGCCGCGTCGATCATTTCAAACCCTTGCGCCGGGGTGTGAGACATGGGCTTCTCGCAGTAGATATCTTTGCCCGCGTTGCAGGCATCTACAACCACGCGCATGTGCCAGTGGTCAGGCACCGCGGCCAGAATGCAGTCGACGTCTTTGCGCTCCAGAAGCTCGTGGTAACGGCGCGTGGTGAACAGGCCGGCGTTGCCGGTGATCTCCCTGGCGAGCGTGTGGCGGCCGTCATAAAGGTCCGCCGCTCCCACGCATTCCACACCCGGCAAAGTGACGGCGGCGCCTAGCAGCCCTGAACCTTCCATGCCCACCCCGATGATGCCGAAGCGAACGCGGCCGGCGTTTGCGGATTTGAGAATCTGGGCGTCGAGCCGCAGTGATTTCGACGCGCCTAAGGTGGATAGTGCTAAGCCGGCTTGAAGAAATTGACGGCGTGGTACGTGGTTGGCCAAGGGGATCTCCTCCGTGAATGATTGTATACACCGGGCGATTAGAATGGGAGACCATGGGTCTCAACACTGCGGATCTCGCCACGCTTTACCTCTACGCGTTTCTCCTCGGCGTCCTCACGGGGCTTCGCTCCATCACTACCCCGGCGCTGGTGAGTTGGGCTGCCCGGCTCAAATGGCTGCATCTGGGTAGCACGCCGCTCGAGTTTCTCGGCTATGCCGCTACGCCGTACATTCTCTCCGTACTTGCGTTGGGCGAGTTGATTGCCGATAAACTGCCGCACACTCCCAGCCGCAAGTCGCCCGGACCTTTCCTCTGGCGCATCGTGGTGGGAGCATTTTGCGGCTGCGCGCTGGCCTATGGAACCGCGCAGCCGCCGATAGCCGCGGGCTTGCTGGGCGCGTTCGGCGCAGTGGCTGGAACGCTGGGTGGATACGAGCTCCGCATGCGCCTTGTGAAGGCCATCGGGGGGAAAGACATGCCGATCGCTTTGCTGGAAGACGCGGTTGCGATTGGTGGCAGCCTGCTGATCGTTAGCCGGTTCTCTTAGCGCCGCTCAACCCCATGCGCCCCGCCCAGTCTCACTACTGACTCGGCTGCTTAGCAGGCGCGGAAGTACCAAAGAGAGAAACTCCAGCAGGCGTTCCCGGCCTCACCGTCGCAGGCGAGCGAACAGCGGGTGGCAATTGGAGAAGTCGCGTCGGACAACGGGGTTACGCCGAACGGGAAGCCGGTTATCTCAAACGCCGACTTGGCCCAAGGAGCAGACCCGGCATACTGCATGCTCAGCAGGTAGTCGGTGCCCCCCTTTCCCTGCGGGATGCTGAGCAGCCTGTAGCTCACGCGCGCTCCCGTTAGCGCCTTCACGATTTTGGACAGTACGTCTCGCGCCGGCTCCCCCGTCGCGCCAATCATCACCTTTTGGTCCGACAGAAATATTACCGCGGCCTGTCCGATCTTCACGTTCGCCGCCCTGCCGACGGAATCCAGAACCAACTGGATTGCATCCGCACCCGACAGGAGCTGCGCCGGGAAAGTCACCGGCAGCGCCATCAGGGACGACGCAGCTACGCTGACGCCGTTCTTTGAAAGTGCCTTCGTCGGAGTGATATAAAACATCCCGTTCGCTTGCTCCACCTTGAAATCCTCTGCCAGTTGATTCGTCCTGTAGCTGACGAGCAGCGTCTCGATCATGGCCGTCTTTTCCGCGTCGGAGCTCTCGGGCTTGGCGAGGATCGCGCCGAGCGCTTGTTCCAGGACATCAGAAACAGCGTTGAGGGGTCTGAAATCCGTGACGCTGAAGGTGGACGTTTGCCCAAATGCGGGCTGAACCAGGAGGAGCGCTGCAGGAAGCGCTATTGAAAGAAGCGCCGACGCCTGGAAATGTATCTTCATGTTTTCCTTGCGCCGGAACGATTACTTTTCGAGCGAAGCCAACCGCGTCTGGCCCACAGGATTGAGCTCATCAATCGGCGTACGCAGGAATTTCAGAGTCGTCTCCGTTAGCAGTTCGGGCAACTCCAGCGGACCAAAGTGCTCGCCGCCCGGCAGCAGAACGGACTGGCAGTTCGGCAGCCGGTTCTTGATCGGCTCCCACGACGGCAGGAAATGGGACTTGGTGCCATAGACCAATTCCACAGGCGTATTGATTGTCTTAAGCGAGTCGAGCGTCAACTCGTCTTCCGTCTCGTAATCCTCAATCAAGGTCGTCTCGCGGATCAGCTTCAGCAGCGGTTCCCGATTGCGCGGCAGCCCGCGCGCGGGTCCGTAGAATTTCGGCGTCTCCAGGCTGAGCTGCAATAAGTACATCGCGTCGGCCTTTTTGTCTTCCGGAACGGTGATGCCGCTCTCTTCCAGTTTCTCCACCCACGCCTTCCAGCCGATCCAGTTGGGATCTTTCCGATCGCCCACCAGCGCCGCGAGGCCTGGCTCCAGGCCCAGGATGCGATCCACACGCTCCGGGTGCTTCAACGCGAAGTACAGGCAGATGTCCGCGCCGAAGCTGTGGCCCATCAGCGCGGGCTTCTCGATCTTGAGGGCGTCCATCAGGCGCAGCAGGTCTTCCGCCATATTCTTCGGCGTGTAGCCCGTCGGCGTCACATCGCTGTACCCATGACCGCGCAGGTCGTACGTGGTCACGCGAAATTCGCGCCGCAGGATTGGCATCATGTACAGATGCCAAACCGCTAGGTTCCCCAGGAAACCGTGCAGCAACACGACATCCGGACCCTCGCCCGCGGTGATGTAGTGGATGTTGATCCCGTTCGCTGCGATTTTTGGCATAGTTACTCGATATAACCCAGTTCCCGCAGGCGCTCCATGACCACCCGCTCGTCCTCTTCGCTCATTTCCGCTGTTTCGGAATCCACTTCTGGTTCCGGTTCTTCTTCCTTGCCGTCTCCTGTCGCGGAGGTGGCGCTCACTTTAACTGGTTTCTCTTCCAACATAGTCTTCTCGAAAATCTCTTGCGGGACTCTCCCCTCCAAGTCTTTGTAAACCGGTAGCCCTAAGGAATAGAGTATCGTTGGCGCAACGTCTAAGATGGAAATCTCGCCGGCGTCGAACCCTTTCTTCACTCCAGGACCCCTGGCGCCAAAAATTCCCAGCGGCCGGTGAGCACCGCTCACCACGGGACGTTGCGAAACAATGTCTTCGCCCGGCAGAATGGAAATCAGCCCGCCATCGCGCATTTCGAGCGTGATGTCCGGGCCCAGGTGGCCGCTCGGTCCAGGGAAAATCTCCTCCCGCGTGAAGATGCCGCTGATAATCTTTTCGCCATCCTCCGGCGAACGGACCTCGCGCAACTCCTCGATCAACTGGTTGCGAAAGGCCTGATACTCCGCAGCCGGTACGCCCGGACCTGTTCCGTCCTCGCTCACCACGATGTTGATTCCGTTGGATGTCGGGGTGGTGGCAAACGCACGCGTCCTGGTCCAATCCAGCAGCCAGGTATGGCGGGCAACTTGTCCCACGCCTAACAGCGCGGTCTGCTTCTCCTGGTTGGCCGCGGCCTCCGACCAGAACAGGTAGCCCTTTTTCGCCAGCCAGGTGTTCACATTGAACACCTCGTAGGTGGGCCCGAAACCATGGTCCGATGCGAGCAGCACGGTCGCTTCGGGACCGGCCAACTGGACCATCTGCTCAAAGATGGAATCCAACTGGCGGTAATAGTTCAGACAGAGTTCGCGAACCGCGAACTCCCACTCTTCCTTGAGTGGCGCGGCATCGACAGGCCGGATGAAGCGCCAGCACAGGTGCTGCATCTTATCCACGCCGTCGAACAGCACCGCAGTCAGCTCGGAGGGGTCCGTCGCAGTCAGGTACTTGTAAATCTCGAACCAGTTCCGTTCGCGCCGCGTGTGGAACTCAATCCACGGACCGTATTCTTCCTGAGTACCCACGCCTTCGGTGGATTTCTCCTCCAGCTTGATGTCCATCCCGAGTTCGCGGAGGGTCACTTCAGGAATGGCTTTCAATTGATCAAACAGGTCTTTGGGCCAGCATGCCAGGCGCATCTGCCGCCACGGCACCCAACCCGGAACCACGTAGCCGGAAATGTGAGGCGCGGGGTACATCGAGGGGAAATTCATCGATGACGCGCGCATCCCGTTTTTCGAGGCCAGATTCCAAATGGTTTCCGTCTGTATATCACTTGAGGTGAAAAAGCGGATGTGCTTGCTGTTTTGCCCTTCGAAACGGAAGAAATCGAAGACGCCGTGATAGCCCGGCGTGCGCCCGGTCATCAGGCTCGTCCATGCCGGAGGGGTCAGAGCGGGGACGATGGTCCGCAGATTCGCGCGAACGCCGCCTTCCAGGAAGCTCTTCAAAAACGGCATGACGCCTTGCGCCATCAACTCATTCAGAACTGTGAATGTGGCGCCATCCCAGCCGACAAGTAAAGTCTTTACGCCTCTCATCGGGCCGAGCCTCCCGCCGCCGGTTCGGGATTGAATTGCGCATCGATAAAATCAACCAGCTCGGAAACGGCAACGTCGCGCTGGCCGCGCTCACCCACGGCGGAAAGGAATTCGGCGAAGGGCATCTGCTTTTGATAGTGTTCCTGCATACCGGTTCCCAGAACAACCAGATCCAGCGAGTCCAGTCCCAATTCGCTAAACAGAAGCGTGGCGGGGCCGACAGGCTCAGAATAGTCCCAGTCCTTCGAAAGCTCGTTCAACGACTCCAATACATAGTCCAGGATTTCCTGGCGGCTTTGCGTCATTCGATTTCCTTAAAGCGGATGCGGATCGTGCCTTTTCATTCGGGTTAGCGAATCGGCGCTGGCGTGTAAAACCTACGTGCGACGTCCGATCTTCGACATTCAAAAGCTCTGGTTTTCCGGTCGGTATTCAAAACAGGGAAACACCAAATCCTGGAAGGGCGGTAGTACGTTCATGGTAAGCCGCAAGCCTCTGCCGTGTCAATGTTTGTCGGTCCCGGTTCTAATCGTGAGTACCGCCATTTACAATATGAATTCACTGATATTTTTCTGCCGGAATCGGGACCATCGTACTAGCGATGCTGCCTCAGCTCGGCGCCGCAGGTTGACACCCCTCGCGGCGGTTCCTAAAATAGTTTAACCAACAAGTCTGCACGCACGGGACGCAATCCGAAGGGCCTGCCACGTACCCGATCCGGTTCCGCTCATGAATAATTCTCCAATTCCTCCGCAAGACGCCATTCCGCCGCCGCCACATTCCGAGATCGCCCTCATCGGGATGGGCTGCGTGTTCCCCGGCGCGGCCAACATGCGGCAGTATTGGGAGAATATTCTGCATAAAGTGGACGCCGTGGGCGACCCCCCTCCCGGCTGGGAGCAGGAGCTTTTCTGGGACCCCACCAGCACAGAAAACGACCGTACCTACTGCAAGCGCGGTGGCTACCTGGGCGACCTGGCGGAATTCGATCCTTTTGCGTACGGCGTACTCCCCAGCGCCGTCGATGGCTGCGAACCGGATCATTTTATGGCGCTCCGGGTGGCGCATGACGCGCTGGCGGATTCCGGCCCCACCGACATCACCAGGTGCAAAGAGCGCACGGCCGTGATTCTGGGGCGTGGCACTTATGTAAATCGCGGGAACGCGGCGGCCATGCAGCAAGGCGTCATGATCGAAGCCACGCTGCGCATTCTGAAGCAACTGCATCCCGAGCACACCGCGGAAGAGCTCAAGATCATCAAGGAACACCTGCGGGCAAGCGCTCCTCAATTCCAGTCGGACACCGCATCTGGTCTGGTACCGAACATCATCACAGGGCGCATCGCCAACCGGCTGGATCTGATGGGCCCCAATTACCTGGTTGACGCCGCGTGCGCCTCCAGCCTGGTCGCGGTGCAGCACGGCATGCAGGAATTGCAATCCGGGCGCTGCGATCTGGTGCTGGCGGGCGGCGTCCACGCCAACACCTCGCCGGTGCTGGTGATGATTTTCTCGCAGTTGAAAGCGCTGTCGCGCAAAGGCACGATGCGTCCGTTCGATTCGGCGGCGGATGGCACGCTGCTGGGTGAAGGCGTGGGCGTCGTGGTGCTTAAGCGCCTGGCCGAAGCCGAGCGTGATGGCGACAAGATCTACGCGGTGCTGAAGGGCGTGGGCGTCGCGAGCGATGGCCGGGCCAAGGGCGTACTTGCACCGCGCATCGAAGGCGAAATCACGGCCATTGAGCGAGCCTACCAATCCGCCGGCATTGACCCTGCCACCGTCGGTTTGATCGAAGCGCACGGCACCAGCACGCCCGTGGGAGACGCGACGGAATGCGAGGCGCTCCGCAAGGTCTTCGGCACTCGCCGGAGCGAATCGCCGCGCTGCGCACTGGGTTCGGTGAAATCGATGATCAGCCATACCATGCCAGCAAGCGGCATGGCCGGGCTCATCAAGTCCGCGCTAGCGCTGCATCACAAGGTGCTGCCGCCGACGCTGCACGTGGAAAACCCCAACCCGAAGCTGGGTCTGGAAGATTCCAATTTTTATCTCAATACCGAAACGCGGCCGTGGATACATGGCTTTACATCGCATCCGCGACGCGCCGGCATCAACGCGTTCGGCTTCGGGGGCATCAATGCCCACGCCATTCTGGAGGAGTATACCGGGCCGAATCAACAAGCCTGGCAGCAGCACGATTGGGATAGCGAACTGTTCGTGATGTCCGCCGCCACGCGGGAAGCTTTGGTGGGCGAAGTCAGGCGCGTGCAATCCGTCGTGGAGGGGCATGCCGTTCTCAACCTCAAAGACTTCGCGTGGTCTTTGAACCATAAAGAGAATTTCGGGGTGGAGCGTCTGGCCATCGTCGCGGCATCGCGGGAAGATCTGCTCACGAAACTGGCGCGCGCGCTGACGAAACTGGCCGATGAAAAAGCCAAGCAGCTTCGCGACATTGAAGGCATTTACTGGTTTCGGGACAAGCTGGCCGACCAGGGCAAGATCGCATTTATCTTCCCCGGAGAAGGGTCGCAGTATCAGAATATGCTGGCCGATCTGGCCATCCACTTCCCTGAAGTCCGCGAAGTATTCGACCTGATGGATCGCGCCTTTGAGAAGCATCCACGCGGCTATCTCACAAGCGATGTCATGTTTCCGCCGCCGCTGGCGGGCGGCAAAGACCGCTTGTGGAATATGGATTCAGGCGCGGAATCCGTCTTCGCATCCAACCAGGCTTTGTACGCCCTACTGGCTCGCTTCGACATCAAGCCCGACGCCATGGTGGGGCACAGCACCGGCGAGCATTCGGCGCTTCTCGCTTCGGAAACCGTGCAAGCCAAAAGCGAATCGAGCCTGCTGGCTCACATTCGCGGCGTCTACGATGTTTTTGAACGGCTCAGCACCACCAGCGGAATTCCGGAAGCGGTGTTGCTGGCCATCGCCGGCGCGGATCACAAACTGCTGGAAGATCTGGTCGCGAAGAGCAATGGCGAACTCTATATCGCCCTGGATAACTGCGTCCACCAGGTGGTGATCTGCGGCAAGGAAGACGCCATTGACCGGTTGATGCAGGCGCTTTCCGGCAAGGCCGCCATCGCCCAGAAATTGCCCTTCGGCCGCGCGTATCATACGCCCTGGTTTGAGGTTTTCAGTAAGCCCCTGCGCACGCATTTCGATCACCTGTCGATCGGCAAGCCGCAAGTGGATCTCTATTCCTGTGTGACCACCGAGCGCTATCCTGACGATCCCGATGCCATCCGGCAGCTTGCGGCCGTGCAGTGGGCGTCCACCGTGCGCTTCCGCGAGACGACTGACGCGATGTACCGCGATGGCGTGCGCATCTTCGTCGAGATCGGCCCCAAGAGTAACCTCAGCGGATTTGTGGATGACGTGCTGCGCGGCAAACCGCATATTTCGATTCCCTCGAACGTGCAGCATCGCTCCGGCATTCTGCAGTTACACCACATGCTGGGCCAGTTGATCGCGCACGGCGTGAATCCGAATCTGACGCCACTTTATGACCGGCGCGATCCCAAGACCTTTGATGCGCCCGTGAAGCCGAAGCGCACAATGATTCTGCGTTCTGGAATTCAGCCCATTCGCCTGCCGGAAGGGTTTGAACTGCCGAACCGGCCGCCGAAGAGAATCGAAACGCCCGAGCCTGCGCCCGTGGTTTCAGTGAACGGCGGTCCGAAGCATCACGCTTTGCCTGAACATGCGCCCGCTCCCCTTCCCGCGATGGCGGCCGTCGCCTCATCGCCTCGAGCGATGGTGATGGAAGAGCACCTGCGTACGATGCAGCATTTCCTGGCCGCGCAGCAGCAGTTCATGACGGCGCTGGTGGGAGGCGCGGCAGTCGCGACGATGCCGGCGCCAGCGCCAGAGCCGGCTCACGCCACAAAACGCCCCTTTATTACGGAGGTGCTGGACCTGGTTCCGGGCTCCCACGCCATCGCGTTACATCGTTTCGATCTCGCGAAGGAAACCGTATTTTGGGACCACACGCTGGGCCGCGATGTCTCGGTTGAAGACCCCTCGCTGCTGGGCCTGCCGGTTGTCCCACTCACGGTCACGATGGAGATTTTGGCGGAAGCCGCGGCTCTGCTGGAGCCGAACCGCGTGTGCACCGGGATGCGCGATATCCGCGCCGCGCGCTGGGTCACCATCGAGCAACCCGGCTACACCGTGGAACTCACGGCGAAACACAAAGCGCCCGGAGAGATTCACGTGGCGTTGCGGGAGGCAGGCGCGCGCGAAGCGGGCACGCGCGAGGGGGCACGCCCGGCTCTGCGACCCATCTTCGCCGAAGCGACAGTCCTTTTTGCAGACAGCCGCCCGGCGTCCGGCGGACCAATGCCCTTCGCTCTGGAACAGGAACATCGTTCGACATGGGACCCCGCCTTGCTCTACCGTACCGGCATGTTTCACGGCGCGTTGATGCAAGGCGTGAAGAGCGTCGAGCGGGCGGCGCGCAACGGCGCCAGCGCCACTCTCGAAGCTCTGCCGCACGACATCCTTTTTGAGGGCAATCCGCGTCCCGCTTTCGTTTTCGATCCGATTTTGCTGGATGCCGCCGGACAGGCCGTGGCTTACTGGTTCTGGGAAGCGATTGAAAAGGGCACGGATCTGTTCCCCTACCGGGTGGCTTCGTTCGACATATTCGAATCCTCGCCGCCGGTAGGCGCGCGCCTGGAATGCCGCGTTCTCCGGCGATTTGAAAGCGACATGGTGATCCACTCCGACATCGAGGTTCTGGATCACTCAGGGAAGGTTTATTACCGGTTGAAGGGTTGGGAAACCAGGCGTTTTCCGCAGCCCCCCCGTTTTCTGCACCTGCGCGTGTCGCCGCGCGAAGCTTATGTATCCGCGCCGTGGCCTGAAGCTGCCTCCGGCGAAAGCGTTGTGTGCCGGCGCATTGATGATTTATCGACCGAGTTCCTCGAATCTTCCCATAACATCTGGTTGAAAGCTCTGGCTTACCTGGCTTTGAATCCTAAGGAACGAACCGAGTGGGAAGGCATGAAAGGCGTGGCCAAGCGCCGGCATGAATGGCTGCTGGGCCGCTGCGCCGCCAAAGACGCGGTCCGCGAGTTAATCGCCAAAGCAACCGGAGAAGTGCTCTGTGAAGCGGACATCGAGATCGGTTACGACGGGCATGGAAAGCCGGAGGCTCACGGAGCATGGGAGCAGCGTTTGAACGTGCTTCCCCAGATCTCCATCACCCATAGCCATGGAGTGGCCGCCGCCATCGCAACCGTGCAGGCGAACCAGCGGGTGGGAATCGATATCGAAGTTGTTGGGCGCGCCGCGGAGAACTTCGAGAAAATCGCTTTCCGCGAGGAAGAACGCGGCATGCTCGCCGGCCTTCCGCCAGACAAGCATAACGAGTGGGCGCTGCGCCTGTGGACGGCCAAGGAAGCACTCTCCAAAGCGCTGGGTCAGGGCTTCCACCAGGGATTGCATTCGCTTCACATCACGGGATTCGACCTGGCGAAGGGCACCGTCGAAATGGAATTGGCCGATGCGCTAACAGCGCTCTTCCCCGCCCTTAAAGGTAAGAAATTGTCGGCGCACACATCGATTCAGGGACAACTCTCGGTCGCTACCGCTATCCTAACTACGTAAATGAGCGCCGCCACGGTTATCGCGCAACCGCTTGTCCGGAAACCGGTGCCGCTCGGCCTGAAGATTCTTTATGGCGTGGGCGAGATTCCCATCACGCTCACCATGGCCGTTTTCGGGATTTACGTTCTGCTCTTCTATAACTCGGTGATGGGTTTGAATGGGGCGCTGGCCGGTTTCGGAGTCACGGCAGGACTGGTAGTTGATGCCGTGCTCGACCCCTACATTGGATTTCGGTCCGATGCCGCGCGTTTCGCCCTGGGACGGCGCCAGTCTTTCATGCTGATCGGCTGCCTGGGCATGGGTCCATTTTTCTGGGCGCTGTTGAGTCCCCCGCAAGGACTGCCCACGCCGGCTCTTTTCACCTGGCTTCTGGTCACCTCACTCGGATTCCGCTTCTGCTTCGCCACTTACCGCATTCCCTATCTCAGCCTGGGCGCGGAACTCACCACGGATTACGACGAGCGCACGCGCGTGATTGCGGTTCGCAGCCTGGTGGGCTTGATCGGGATGGCGGCGGGAGCCACATTGCCGCTCCTGATCTTCTTTCGGAAACTGAGCGATGGACTAGACCAAAAACTGCACTACGCGGGTTATCCACGCATGGGCGCCGCCTTCGGACTGACCATGACAGCGGCTGGCCTGATCTCCGTCTTCGGAACGCAATCCAGTAAGACTTTCGGGCAGCTCGGTGCGGCCCGAGAGGAAGCGCGCCACTTCTTCGCTGGTATGTGGCTCTTCCTGAAGAACCGCGATTTCCGCACGCTCTGGTTCTCCTTCACGCTGGGCTCTCTCGCCGTGGTGGTGAACTTCAGCCTGGGCGTTCACTTCCTCAAATGGTATGCGGGCATTGAAGATCACCACTGGCTCAGCCTGGTGCAAGGCTCTTTTTACGCGGGCGCGGTGGTGGGTGTGGCGGCCTGGATCTGGGTCGCGAAACGCGGCGAGAAACGAAATTTCTATGCGGCATCCGTGCTGGGTCTGGTTACGATTCTTGTTCTCGCGTCCCTTCTCATCGGCAAGGGCCACCTGTTTGGAATGGACCACCCCTTCCCGTTAATGGCGGGAAATCTGATCGCGGGCCTGTTCGCCAGCGCGCTTTGGGTGCTGCCATTTTCCATGATGGCCGACGTGGTGGACGAAGACGAGCTGAAATCCGGCATGCGCCGCGAGGGCGTTTGCTTCGGCATGATGAACTTCGGCGAGAAGATTGCCTCCGGCGGCGCGTTGCTGATTAGCGGCGTGCTGCTGAGCCACTTCATTCATCTCGCTCCAGGCGATCAGCCGCAGGGCCCGCAGGTCGCGGCGCGCATCGGCATTTCCTATGGGATGGTTCCGGGGATTTTGCTCGCGCTGGCGATTGTTCTGATTCTCCGCTTCAGTTTGAATCGCAAGAAAGTGGGGGATATTCAAGCCAGGCTGCGCGCGAAGGCTATTCCATAGCCCAGTGGAAACTCACTCCCCTCGTACTGTGCGTCATGTTTGCCGCGCCATTTCTTCTGCGTTGAGGCGAGGACGACTCTCAATCAGTCGGCCTGTAATTGGGGCGAACCGACCGCATCGCCTCGTTGACAGCCGCTTCTTCCTCGTGGCCGCTGATGGCTGGGCCAGCCAGGCGTTGGACTGACGATTTAAGCGCTTCGATCCGCTGATCATGTGACAGTCGTGACGGAATGATCCCGGCCGGGTCAAGGCTCTTGATAATCACGGCGGCCTCTTCCGACACAGGACGCCCGAGCAGGATTTCAGCCGCGTGCCTCTGTTCCGGGGATGGGTCTTTCACACGATGGAGCATAGGCCCTCTGCCGATTATCTCAAGTTATTCAGGGCCTTTTAACCGTTGTGGCTTGGTCGTTCACCGTGTAAGCTCGAAGCTGCCAGCAGTAGGGTGGCAATGCGCCAGATGATCGGTGACATTATCTTTGAAAGGGGCCCAATGGATGGCCGGCCACTCCCGATTGTACATATGCGCGAACACTCACGTCTGATTTTCTATATCGTCTTAGCGTTATTGGTCGTGCCGGCTGTCTGTAAGCCGCAGGCGCGTCTCCAATCGCCCGAATATGCCCAGGTTCAACTGCGCCTCGGCCGCGGTTGGAACACCTGGGACACGCACAGCGTAACCACGCATGTCTTGCTGCCCGAAGGATTGGCCGTGCGGATTGGTTTTCTCGATAAACGCCGGCTGAATGGCGAGGCGTTTCTTGCCACGGCCTTCATCGGCCAAATGGACCCTAACGCCGAGAAGGTTTTTCCGGGGCCGCACGCCTTCGATGGCAGCTACACGGACCTGACCCTCACCTGGAAAGGCCGGACATTTCGCGTGCAGTCGGCGACGAAAGCGGGCGAACTCGTTCTGCTGGTCACCCCGCTGGCCACCGGCGTGGATGACCCGCTGCCCATGACGGCAGTGTTCTCCGTTGGCTTTCTTTGGAACCGGCCCGGCTCAGTCGAAAAATTGACGGACCGAATCGAGGCGCATTCCGCCGGCCGCCGCACTTCATTCTTTCTCAACGGAGTTGAGACCACGGCCTGCAGCGCACCCGTCAACAGCCCCTATTTTTCGGTGGATCTGGACAAGCCGGTGGCCGTTACTTCCGGCAGATCGCGAAGCATCGACCAGGTACAGGCCATCCTCGCGGAGCGTCGCGCGGACTATGATCGCGCCAATCAAAAGGCCGGGAAAGCTGCCTCCATCGCGGACGCGATCCAGACCGTGCTCGGCTGGGATACCATCTACGATCCGGAGCACCAGCGCGTCATTTCGCCGGTGAGCCGTCTCTGGTCGGTGGGTTGGGGTGGCTATGTTCTGTTCGACTGGGATACATTTTTCGCCGCTTCCATGGCGTCCGTCGGTGACCGCGATCTGGCCTACGCGGACGCCATCGAGACGCTGAATGAATCCACTCCCCGTGGCTTCGTTCCCAACTACGCGCGCGCCGGCGAATGGAAGAGCGGAGACCGCTCCGAACCACCCGTCGGCGCAATCACGGTGCTGGGGCTCTATCGCAAGTTTCATGAGCAGTGGCTACTGCGGGATACGTTTCCGCGTCTGCTGGCATGGAATCGGTGGTGGGCCGAGCATCGGGATGTGCAGGGCTATCTGGTGTGGGGCAGCGACGCGCACGGAGAGCCGGAAGACCTCGACGATCCCTCGCGCGGAACGCTGCAAGGCGCGCGGTTTGAATCCGGGCTGGACAATTCCCCCATGTATGATGATGTGCCGTTCGACAAGACCACCGGGCACATGATGCTGGCCGATGCCGGATTGATGGGCTTGTATGTGGCCGACTGCGAAGCCCTCGCCATCATCGCGACTCAACTCGGCAGGATTCCCGAAGCCAAAGAACTCGCCGGCCGGGCGGACCGTTACCGCGCCAAGCTCGCAACCCTGTGGGATGAGAAGACGGGAATCTTTCTCAATAAAGACCTGGTCACGGGTAAGCCCAGCCCGCGCCTCTCGCCGACTAACTTCTATCCCCTGCTGGCCAGGGCGGCGACCCCGCAGCAGGCGGAACGGATGGTGCGGGAGCATCTCGAGAATCCATCTGAGTTCGGCGGCCCATTCGTATTGCCTTCCATCGCGCGGAACGACCCAGCTTATAAAGATCAGGAGTATTGGCGCGGCCGTGTGTGGGGGCCGATGAACTACCTTGTCTATCTGGGTCTGTGCAACTATAACCTGCCCGAGGCGCGGGAGCATCTCGCGGAAAAGTCGCTCAACCTCTTTTTAGGCGAGTGGAAGAAAAACGGCCACGTGCATGAGAACTACAACGCGACGCTGGGCATGGGTGATGACGTCAAGAGCAGCGACCGCTTCTATCACTGGGGCGCGTTGCTGGGCTTCATCAGCTATCTGGAGCGGACCGAACCCGCCAGCGCGCACTAGCTACCACTGCAACTCGGCCGGGAAAAATTCGGCGATCAGATCTTCATAATAAGGCTTCACCGCCTTTACATCCGGACGCCCCGCGCCCTTCGAATATAAGTCGAACGGATTGAACTTCACCACCGATTCAAACATCTTCTCATCGTGTGGCGTCATTAAGTGCCTGTACGCACCATGACGGTGCGCGGGATAGAAGGAGTGATAGCGAATCATATAGAGCGCGGGCTCGGGCAGGTAGTCCTTCACCGCGCCGTAAAGATACTCATCGTGCCCCCATGACATCGTCACCTGGTCAAGGCCGCAATGCGGTTCGTAGACTCCGTGCAAAGTCTGGTAGCCGGGAACCTTCGCATCGGGATTCGCGGCGAAGAAATCATGGAACACAATCTGGTCGGACCATGCGCAGCCCACCGGGAAAGTATCCCCCACAACCGCCCACTGCGGCTCATCGAAAAGACAGAGGATCTTACCCAGATCATGAATGAAGCCGGTGAGGACCATCCAGCGCGGATGACCCTCGGCGCGAATAGCTTCCGACGTCTGCAGCAGATGCTCCAACTGCGAGAGATCCGTATCGGGATCGCTTTCATCCACCAGCGTGTTCAGAAACTCCGCGGCCTGCCAGATGCCCATGCGCCGTTTCCGCAGCGCTCCGTATTCGGCTTTCTTCGCGCGCGCGAAATCCAGCGTTTGGAACGCGTGATTCTGCCGGTAGAATTCCCTCACGCCGGCGTCGGCAGTCTCGTAGTTGCGAAACTGCTCGTTGGCTTTGCCGGGGGCGTAGCGGCTCCCGACGAAATCATCCCATTCCTCCAGGCTCCGGAGCGGATTCTCAGCGGTCGGTGTGGTCATCAGTTCTATAGTATCGAAAAACGGGCCCCCGGCTCTCAGGCGCTTGCTCGAAATCGAATTCCGTTGCGCGCCGCTCCGTCCGGCGTCTTCAACGGCAACTCGATCGTCAGTTGCAAACCACCGTCGGCGCAATTCACCGCGCTGACGTTGCCGCCATGCGCTTTCACCACTTGCCGCGTGATCGCCAGGCCCAGTCCGGCGCCTCCGCTATCGCGGTCGCGAGCATCGTTCACCCGGTAGAACGGCTCAAAAAGATGGGCCAGGGATTCTTCCGGAACACCGGGGCCGCGGTCTCGTACCGTCACGCGCGCTTTCGCCGCGTCCATGCGCTGCAGGTTCACCGTGATTTCGGAACCCGGCGGAGTGTAGCGGATCGCGTTCCGCATAACGTTCTCGACGGCGCTACGCATCGATTCACGGTCGCCGTGGACTAAGCTCGGATCGCAATCCTTCACCACCACGCGGCGGTCGCCCGCCGCGGCTTCAAAGTCCGCGTCCGCCGCCACATCGCGCACCAGATTCGAAAGATCGAAGAGCTTGCGCGGACCGTTTTTCAACTGCTCCGCCTTCGCGGTCCGTAGAATCTCGCCGATCAGCACGTTCATCCGGTCGGCTTCCTGTTCGATACGCGTGAGGTAAGGCGCGGCTTCCGCGCCCGCCTTGCGTCCCGCCATCTCGACGGCAATAATCAGCCTGGTGAGCGGCGACCTCAATTCATGCGAAATATCGCCCAGCATCCTCTGCTGCGAAAGCACCAGGTTCTCGATCTGCGAAGCCATATTGTCGAAATCGCGCGCCAGGTCGCTGAACTCGTCTTTGCGGTTGAAGGGCTTGGCGTCACCCACGCGGGCCTGCAAATTGCCGGATGCAAAATCCCTGGTCACGCTGCGCAGCCGCTCTAAAGGCGACGCTACATAGCGCGCGAAAACGATGCAAATCAGGAATGCGGTGAAAAGGCCCAACGCCAGACGCGCCCAAACCGGCAGCGGCCGCGCGGTCAGCCGCGATCGGGAAACCGCCTTCACGAAAATATAATCGCGGCCTTCGAGCCGCTGCAACGTGCCGGCATACATCTCCGGGTCGATGAATTCATACTCCAGAGTTCCGCTCTTCATCACCTGCGACACGAGCTGGTCCATGCGCTGCGGAGGAGTTTGTCCGGTTAGCTCGTGGCCGTCGGAATCGAAAAGGAATCGAGCCCGCGGTCCCTTCTTGAGAGCCGTTCGCAACCCCGCCGCGCCCGCGCGAAGATACGTCTGGGCCGCGTCTTGAGCCTGTAACTGGATCGAGTCTTTGGCCAGGCCGCCCGAAGTAAAGTTGAATTCCGGATCGGTCAGCTTCAGGATGATAGTGCCGATCGCAAGCAGCGCGAGGGTTGAGCCCAGGTACCAGACGAAGACACGCCAGAACAGACCTCTCAACTCAACGGTCCACGGCGGCGTAGATGTATCCGGTGCCGCGCACGCTCTTGATGCGCTCGATGCCGTTCATGCGATTCCCCAGCTTTTTGCGCAGGCTGCTCACGTGATTGTCGATGCTGCGATCGAACACCGAAAACTCACGGCCGAGAACGGCGCGGAACAGCTCCTCGCGCGTAACCACCTGGCCGGCGGCGACCAGCAGCAGACGCAGCAGGTCGAACTCCGCCGAGGTCACTTCCTTCAATTCTCCAGCCACCCGCACCGTGCGCGCTTTCGTATCGAGGATCACATCCCCCACCTGCATGGCAGGATCGCTCTTGTCCTGGGATGGCGCTCCGGTGCGGCGCAGAACCGCACGAATCCGCGCCAACAGTTCGCGTGGGTGAAACGGCTTGGGCAGGTAATCGTCCGCGCCGCTTTCGAGGCCTTGAATCCGGTCCGTGTCGTGCCCGCGGGCGGTGAGCATCAGCACCGGCGTCTGCGACTGCTTTCGCATGGTTCGCAGCACATCCAGGCCATTCCGTCCCGGCAGCATCACGTCGAGGATGATTAAAGAGTAGTGTCCTGCAAGGGCGCGCGCCAAGCCCGCCTCGCCGTTGTGCACCGCTTCCAGCGAGTAGCCTTCCGCGGAAAGCAGTTCCCTCAGCAGTTCCGTGAAACCGACATCATCATCGATGATTAAAATAGGAGCAGTTGCGATTTCCACCGTCGCTAAAGATTGTAACCCTTTGCTCGTGCCCATGTCTCGAACTACGACTCTGGCCCTTGTCGCCTTCTTAGCGACTGCGCTGAGGATGCACGCCGCGAGCGGCTGGGAATTGCCCGGTACCGACGGCCGTGCGCATTCCTCGCGAGACCTCGGTCAGGCCAAGGCTACCGTGCTCATCTTCATGGCCACGGATTGTCCCATCTCCAACCGCTATGCCCCTCTGCTGCACCGGATCGAGACCGAATACGGGCCGCGGGGGATCGCTTTTCTCGCTGTTTTCTCCGGGCCCGGCACGAAGCTAGAAACCGTGCGGCAGCATTTGATTGAGTACAGTCTGGCGATGCCGGGGTTGGTGGACACAACGGATTCACTGGCTCGCCAGACGGGCGCGCGCGCCACCCCCGAAGTGGTTGTCCTGTCGCCGGGTGGTGCGGAACTGTATCGCGGGCGAATCGACAATCAATATGTGGCGTGGGGAAAGACACGGAACGAAGCCACGGTGAGCGATCTGCAAAATGCTCTGGATAGCATCCTGGCTTCAAAGCCTATCGCCGAGCCAGTGACGAAAGCACTGGGTTGTGGCATCAACGGACTGGATTAGATCCACTCAAACCCGTTTGGCGCGACGGAGGTGACTAAGGTCTGAACGCGAGGGCCGCGGCATTCGATCAATGCCGCAACTTCCGCGCACACCGCCTCGTGCCCTTTCTCGAAAAAAACCAAAACGCTTGGCCCGGCGCCACTGAGAACGCAGCCCAGCAGCCCAGGTAATCGTAGCGCCAGCACTTGTTCCAAACCCGGCACCAACGGTGCGCGGAACGGTTGGTGCAGCCGGTCCGCCAGCGCCACAGTAAGCGCCGCTGTATCTCCGGTGGCCAGCGCGGCCACCAGCAACCCCGCGCGCTGCAGATTGAACACAACTTCCTCGCGCGAATAACTGGCCGGCAATACCGAGCGTGAGTGCGCCGTGGGCAGCACGAAATCTGGAATGATCACCGCGAGGCCGCAGGCGGGCGGCAAATCGAGGCGGATCGCCGAGGCATGGCCGTCAATATCGAACGCGCTGGCTACGATTCCGCCCAGCGCGCAGGCAGCGACATTATCGGGATGCCCTTCGAGGCGCGCCGCTTCATCCAGAATTCGCGCGCGGGACCATTCGAGATTGAGCAGTTTACCAGCGATCACCACGCCGGCGGTGAGAGCGGCGGCGCTCGATCCCAGGCCCTTACCGAGAGGAATCTCGTTCAGAATTTCCAGTTCAATGAACGGCAGCGGCTTCGCGGCACGGTCCGCCACCGTAAGCGCAGTCTGCCAGATGAGGTTCGAAGCGTCGAGTGGGATACTGTCCGCGTCACACCCGGATGCGCGGATTACAAGATGTGGCGCAGCGCGGAAGCGGCACTCGAGGTACACAGGAAGCGCCAGCCCCAGCGCATCGAAGCCCGGCCCGAGATTGGCGCTCGACGCCGGAACACGCAACTGCCACCACATGCCGGATGCCGAGCCCTTACCGGAACTCGAGCAGTTCCTTTTCCTTGGCCTTCGACGCGGCATCGATCTTGGCCATATGCGCGTCGGTCAGCTTCTGGATCTCATCCGCCGCCCGCCGCTCTTCATCCTCGGCAATCTTCTTGTCCTTCAGCAGCTTCTTGACGTGATCGTTTGCGTCACGGCGAATGTTGCGCACGGCCACGCGATGCTCTTCCGCAAAGCCGTGCATGCGCTTCACAATCTCCTTGCGGCGCTCTTCGTTCAACGGCGGAATCGGCAGGCGGATGATTTTTCCGTCATTCGCGGGATTCACTCCCAGATCGGATGTGCGGATGGCTTTCTCAATGGCGCCGATCTGCGAAATGTCCCAGGGTTGCACGGTGATCATTCCCGGCTCAGGCACATGGAGATTGGCCAGCTGGCTGAGAGGTGTGGGCGTGCCGTAGTAATCCACGCGAATGCCGTCGAGAAAATTCACCGAAGCGCGCCCGGTGCGCAGCGTGGACATTTCGTGCTGAAAATCCGCTACCGCTTTTTCCATGCGGGTTTTCGAACTAGCCTTAATCTCTTCGATCGAATTCATAGTGGGTTTATCGAATTGGTTTATCGAATCGGGTTAACGAATCACGGTGCCGATGGGTTCACCCATCGACATTCGCATTATATTTCCGTTCACGTTCAAGTTGAACACGATGATGGGCAATTTATTATCACGGCACATGGCGATGGAAGTGGCGTCCATCACGCCGAGCGACCGGGAAAGCACTTCGGTATAGGTGATCTCCGGATACATCACGGCGTCGGCGTGCTTCATAGGATCTTTGTCGTACACGCCATTTACCTTCGTGGCCTTCGCGATGATCTGCGCTTTGATCTCCAGCGCGCGGAGAACCGCGGCCGTATCCGTGGAGAAGAAGGGATTCGAAGTACCGGCGGCGAAAATCACCACGCGGCCTTTTTCCAGGTGGCGGATCGCCCGCCGCCGAATATAAGGCTCGGCGACCTGATGCATCTGGATGGCGGTCATCACGCGGGTATGGACGCCGATCTGTTCCAGGGCATCCTGCAGCGCGAGCGAGTTGATCACCGTGGCCAGCATGCCCATGTGGTCTCCGGTGACGCGGTCCATGTTCCTGGCCGCCAGCGCGATGCCGCGGAAAATATTTCCGCCGCCGACGACTAAGCCAACTTGAACGCCCTCTTTGGCAATCGCCGCTACTTCCACGGCGAGCGCTTTCACGCGCTCCGGATCAATACCAAAAGCGGCGGGGCCGGCCATGACCTCGCCGCTCAACTTCAACAGAATGCGCTCGTATCGCGCCATGACTATTCCGAAACGGTGGATTCCGAAACGGCGGGCGCCGCACTGCTGCCGTCGCCCACTTTATAGCGCGCAAATCGGGCGATGGTGATATTCTCACCCAATTTGGCGATCTTCGTTTTGATGAGCTGATCGATGGTCAGCGTGCTTTCCTTCACAAACGGCTGTTCCAGGAGACAGACTTCCTCGTAGAACTTATCGAGGCGACCCTTCACGATGGCGTCATGCGCCCGCTGCGGTTTGCCTTCGTTGATGGCGCGATCGCGCGCGATCTCCATCTCCTTCTCCACCAGTTCCGGACGCACTTCTTCCTTCCTCAGGTAGAGCGGATTGGCCGCCGCGATATGCATCGCCAGGTCGCGCGTCAGCGTAATAAAATCTTCCGTGCGCGCCACAAAATCCGATTCGCAATTCACCTCCACCAGCACGCCGAGCTGGCCGCCCGGATGGATGTACGTCGCGATCAGCCCCTGCTGCGTGGTGCGGCTGGACTTCTTGTGCGCCGCCGCGATTCCCTTTTTCCGCAAAATTACTTCGGCTTCCGCCAGGTCGCCATTGGCTTCCGTGAGCGCTTTCTTGCACTCCATCATGCCCGCGCCCGTGCGCTCGCGCAGTTCTTTCACCAGTTGCGCAGTTATCTCCGCCATTCGATTTTCCTTTTCTAAAATTCGCCGGTGCTGCCCTTATTCCGGGACCGGTTCGGCTTCCGCGACAGGATGTTTGCGCAGCGAGACGGACGGCAGATCTTCGTCCATCAGGCTCTCGGCCATAATCTGAGCCGCGTATTTCTCGTCGACGTATTGGTTGTACTCGGGCATCGCCTCTTCGGTCGAATCCTCGGTGGAAGCTTCTTCGGTGATCAGCTTTTCCGGTGTGAAATCGTGCTCCGTCGCCAGCGCGCGGCCTTCCACAACCGAGTCCGCAATCTTGCTGGTGAAGAGGCGAATGGCGCGCAGCGCGTCATCGTTACCGGGAATCACCCAATCCACTTCATCGGGATCGCAATTGGTGTCTACAATGGCCACCACCGGAATTCCCAGCCGCTTGGCTTCCTTCACCGCGATGGCTTCCTTGTTCGAATCGATCACGAAGAGCAGATCCGGCAGGCCGGGCATGTCCTTGATGCCGGAAAGGTTCGAATCGAGCTGCTTGCGCTCGCGTTCCAGGCGAATCACTTCTTTCTTGGGACGCGCCGCGTAACCGCCATCGGTTGACATGGCCTCCAACTCTTTCAGGCGCTTGATGGACTTCTGCACCGTGGTCATGTTGGTGAGCAGTCCCCCGAGCCAGCGCTGGTTGACGTAGTACATCTGGCAGCGCAGAGCCTCTTCGGCGACGGCTTCCTGGGCTTGCCGTTTGGTTCCGACGAACAAAACGTTCTTCCCCTGGGCAGCCATTTCCCCCACGTAGCGCGCGGCGTCTTTGAACAACTTCAGTGTTTTCTGAAGATCGATGATGTAGATGCCGTTACGTTCGCCGAAAATGTATTCCTTCATTTTCGGATTCCAGCGCTTGGTCTGGTGCCCGAAGTGAACGCCGGCTTCGAGCAATTCTTTCATACTGATTGCGGGCAATGGTTTCTCCTAAAACAGGATTTCAGCCTCAGAACGTGGACGCATACGGTCCTAAGCGAGATTTGCATGCGGGTGGGAACCGAGGGTTAGAGCAGACAGAACAAGGCCCGGAACCGGTCCGGGCCGAACAAAGAAAGCTTGGCGGGTTAGCGCTTGGAGAATTGGAACCGTTTGCGGGCGCCCTTCTGTCCATACTTCTTGCGCTCACGCGAACGCGCATCGCGGGTGAGGTAGCCCAGGCTCTTCAACTTGGGACGCAACTCGGCATTGAATTCCACAAGCGCGCGTGAGATTCCCATGCGGATGGCCTGCGCCTGTCCGGATAAGCCGCCGCCGTGCGCCAGAATCAGGGCGTCGAAATTATCGGCCATTTCAGTGGCCAGAAGGGCCTGCCGGACCGGCAACCGGCCCGCCTCGCTGGGGAAATAGTGTTCCACCGCACGGCCGTTGATGGTGACTTTCCCGGAACCAGGGCGCAGAAAAACGCGCGCAATGGCTTTTTTCCTGCGGCCCGTGCCCAGGTATTGAACTTGTTTATTTGCTGCCACTATTTTCTAGAACCTTTCTTGCGGTTAGGCGACGGCGAGGGCTTTGGGCATCTGCGCCTGATGGGGATGTTTGTCGCCGGCGTAAACCTTCAGCTTGCGATACATCTGCTTACCCATCTTGGTTTTGGGCAGCATGCCGAAGATGGCGTCTTCGATCATGCGCTGGGGACGGACCGCGCGCACTTTCTTCGCGCCGGTCTCGACCAGACCGCCGGGATAACCCGTAAAACTACGGTAAATCTTCTGTTCGTCCTTACGCCCGGTGAGCTTGACTTTGGCGGCGTTGACCACGACAACGTGGTCACCGGTGTCAATAAACGGCGTAAAGGTCGGCTTATGCTTTCCCATCAAAAGGAAAGCGGCTTTGCTGGCAAGTTTGCCAAGCACGACATCGTTGGCATCAATTACGTGCCATTCACGAGTGATGGCTGGCTTTGAGGGGAACTGCGTACTCATCTAGACACACGTCTCCGGAACTGTTCTTCTACCAATCTAGAGTAGCCAAGTGGGGCAGGGATTGTCAAATTGACTGGCGGTGCAGGATTCAGAGCCTGCGGCTTTCGATCATCCGCGCGACATCCTGGCTGCCCCTGGCAATCGTTATGATTTTGATTGGCTTCCGGTTTGGTAAAGGATCAAATAAGCTCTCATTGGCCAGAAGAGGACCGGGCGGTCTTCGGCCAGGTCTTTCCTGGCGTGGCCTGCCGAGGGGTTTTTTGCAAGTAGCCGGAAGGCTTCTACAAACTCAACCAACATCATTCCGGGCAACACGATGCCCAGCCTCCGCCATGTAATAGTCCCGAATTCTAACGAGGTCCTGCTGTGCGGTAGGCGTGAGAGCGTAACTGCTCATTACGCCGTTCGCTTGGCTTCCTGGGAATCGAGATCGTCGAGGAGTCCTTGCATGAAGATCTCGCCATCCGCATGGTCGTTGCTGTGAGCCTCCGCGAGACCCCTGTCGATGCGGCTACGGAACTCCTGAATCTGGATAGCACGCAACTCATCCTTTTGCACCATCAGGCGAATGGCCTCGCGGACCACTTCGCTCGCGGAATTGTACCTGCCGGATTGGACCTTATTCTGGACAATTTGCTCGAGTTCGGGGGTAAGGTGAACGTTCACGCTTTAAATTTAGGCGCTGATGTCCAGGTTTGTCAATGTTGGACAGGGGAGGTTGGCGTTGCCTTCGTCTGGGTATCGCTACGGCGTCAGATCGCCACCGTTAACGCGTCGCTGGTCGAAATCAGGTTCCTACCCGACATGAATCGCGCTCCGGAGATTGGCCGGGGAGAGCCGGCCATCCGTCGACTTTTTGTCAGCCGACGCTTTCCTGACCTCTCCGCGTAGTTAGCCCAGTTCAATTCCTGGTCCTCTCGTGATAGCAATGTGCATCCTCGCGTGAGCGGAATCTAAGTGAGGTTACTCCCGGTCACTGGACCAAATCATTTCCAGGGTGCAGAGATGCGGAGTCTTTAAGCCTGTTTAAGGCACGAATCAAGGCAATGACAGCGAGCAGAGCGTGTTCGGAACTGGCGTGCAAAATAGGGTACCGGATGCTGGATTCGGTCCGCCGTTCCAATTCGGGCGGGGCGGGTAGTCTCGTTGACGCTTTGATCGTTGCATAGAGAGCGTGGAATGAAGCTTGCCAGACAGCCGCACCAGAGAACCTGACCGGGAAGGCCAAGACGAGAAAGCCGTCAAGTTAGACAATACAAGTATGACTTCCCGCCGTGAGCTCTTCCCGCTGTTCCTTGCCGGTGCTCTCCCATTCAAGGCCGCAACTTCGCAGCCGCGCCCGATCATCCTCGAAGCATCCGATGGAGTCAAGGTCTACGCCTGGCACTACGCCGCCTTGGACAAAACAAAGCCCGCGATTCTCCTCTTCCACCAGGCCGGGTCGAGCCACGCCGAGTATGCGCCCATCGCTCCCCGTCTGGCCGCGCTCGGTTATCATTCGCTCGCGCTCGATCAACGCTCCGGAGGCCGAATGTGGGGGCAACCCAATCGAACGGCCAGCGAACTCGGCAAGCAAGTTGACTATCCGGAAGCGCTGCCGGATTTAGAAGCGGCGCTGGAATGGGCGCCGCAACGGGGCCTGCCGCAGCGCTCGATCGTGTGGGGCAGCAGCTATTCGGCCGCGCTGGTTTTCGTTCTCGCGGCCCTGCATCCCAGCTCCGTCGCGGCTGTAATGGCGTTCTCGCCGGCAGAATATCTGGGCGGCGACCATTCCGTCAAAGATGCCGCGGCAAAGTTACAAGTGCCGGTGTTCCTCACCAGTGCGCAGGATTCCAAGGAGATTGCGAGCGCGCGTGCGATTGCCGCAGCCGTGCAAGGGGGAAACGCGACTCAGTTCGTCCCCACCAAAGGCGGAGTGCATGGCTCTTCCACCTTGCGCGTGGACCGGAATCCGAAAGGGGCGGAGGAGAACTGGAACGCGGTCGAAAAGTTCCTGGCTGGATTGCCGGGCGGCCACTAGTCCAATAGACTATCGCTATGACCGCGTACCGATCCGTCCTCGCCGCACTCTTAGTCGCTTACTCCCTTTCCCTCGCGCAGGCCCAGGACTGGACGATCACGCCCATCCACAAATTCCTGGGAGCCCCGTCTGACGGGAGTGAGCCCAACGCTGTCGTCGGGCGCGGCGGATTGCTGTATGGAACCACGCAATTTGGCGGAACGCCGAACGCCGGCACGGTGTTTTCCTTGACACCGCCTTCCGCGAATGGCGAGCCCTGGATCGAGACGTTGCTCTATGAGTTCATCCCTGAAGATGGCGGAATTGAACCCTACGGTCTGGTGGCTGGCCCTGACGGGGTGCTCTATGGGTACGCAGAAGGAGGAACTTCGCATCAGGGCGTGGTGTATTCCTTGACGCCGCCTTCCGCTCCGGGAGATCCATGGATCTATGAAACGCTCTACAACTTCCCCGGAGGTAGCGGCGGCAGCAGCCCATTGGGTGAACCGGCTGTCGCCCAGGGAGGCGTGCTTTATGGAACCACGTTCTACGGCGGCACTTCGAAAGCGGGGACGGTGTTTCGTTTGACCCCGCCATCCGCACCTGGAGGGGCGTGGACGCACACGGTGCTTTACAGTTTCGTGGGGGGAGTGGGAAACCCGCCCGTTGGGGTTGCCATCGGCCCAGGCGGGGTGCTCTACGGCGTGGCCGCGGATGGATCGGCGCTGAACGGGGTCGTGTTCTCGCTCACACCGGGCGCAAGTTTCTGGCAGTATTCCAGCATCTACACATTCAGCGGCGGCAGTGACGGCGGCCGGCCTTCCGCAGCCCTGGTCCTGGGGGGCGGCGGCGTCCTTTACGGCACGACAGGCAACGGCGGTGCGAACGGTGGAGGTGTCGCCTTCTCGTTGACTCCCCCAACAGCCCCGGCGGATCCATGGCGGGAGGCCGTGTTGTACGACTTCCCGCCCTATACCGGCATCTCCGGACCGGCCCCAGGTTCCCTCGCGATCGGTGCGGGTGGAACCCTTTACGGCTGCACGAGTGGATCGGGTGGCGCCATCGACAATGGATTCGTGTTCCGGTTGATCCCGCCAGCCGCGCCCGGCGCGACCTGGACCGAATCCCCGCTGTACTCCTTTCCACCCGGCGCGAGTGCGCCCACTCCCGGCGGAGTGATTGTCACAGAAAACGGAGTGGTCTACGGGCCGGCCTACGCTCAGTCAAAGGATGTCGGAATGGTGTTTCAGTTGAAGCCCTGATTCTTAGCGTGAGAGCTTTCAGACCCCGGCGACACTCACCTAAGACAGACGCCTGCCCAAAATGCAATATGTTGCAGTGGATTCGCCCTACGGGATAGTGGGGCAATCGCCGCAGATCCGCCAGATCCGCAGGCAAATCGAAAAGTTGGAAGGTTCTCTCACCCCGGTGCTTTTGCTGGGCGAGAGCGGCACGGGCAAAGAGGTGGTGGCGCGCGCGCTGCACACCTCCTGCGGGCGCGGGACGCTCGTCCCTATCGATTGCGGCTCGCTGGTGGGCCCGCTGATGGAGAGCGAACTGTTCGGGCATACCCGCGGGTCGTTTACCGGAGCGACCGAGGGCAAAAAGGGGCTCATCGAGCTCGCCAACGGCGGCACGGCCTTCTTCGATGAGATCGGCGATCTTCCGCTGGAATTGCAGGTAAAGCTGCTGCGATTGCTGCAGGAGCGGGAATATCGCGCGGTAGGCTCGCTGCTGCGCCAGAAGGTTGATATCCGCGTCATCGCGGCCACGCATCGGGATCTCGCGCGTGAAGTCGATCGCGGCGCCTTCCGCCAGGATCTTTACTACCGTCTCAACGTGATCACCATCCGGATGCCAGCCCTGCGCGAACATAAGGACGACATCCCGCTGCTGGTGGAGCGCTTTCTCGCCAAGTCCGGCGGCCGCTATACGATGACTCCGGAAGCCATGGACCTCATCATGAAGCACGATTGGCCGGGCAACGTGCGCGAATTGCACAATGCGGTTGACCGGCTGGTGGCCATGGCGCAAACTCCGCTGTTGCTTCCCGACGATCTGCCGTCGACGGTACTGCGGCAGGGCGCGGAATACCCCATCCACCAGGCTGCCGCGGCCATCGCGGGGACGCGAAATTCGCAACAAGCCGGGCCGAAACTGATTCTTCCGCTGCATGAGGTCGAAAAGCGCGCCATAATCGATGCTCTGGAGCAGACAAGGGGCGATCGTACGGTGGCGGCGATGATGCTGGGAATCGGGCGAACGACGCTTTATCGAAAGCTGAAGGAATATCAGCTTCCGGCGGTGGATTAATACGTCTTCAGAAAAGCGATCAACTCCTGCTTGTCGCCTGGTGGTAGCTTCAATCTGAACTCGCGCCGTTTGATCGGGCCTGGATCGAGGGTCGAAGCCTTTCGGCACAGCATCGCCCCTTAATTAACCGCGCCGGATCGAAGCCACTCTTCCAATTCCGCCCACCCGCCGTGGCCGAGCGAACTGCGGTACCGGACACGCTGGGTACAGCCATATCATCAGCGGTACCTGGGTTCTGGGCGATTTGGAAGCCGTACCTCTGCTGCGGGCCATGCTCGATGCGGAGCCGGATGAAAGCCGTCGTCTGGTGATTTCCGGTGCGCTCTGGAAGCTAAACAGGGACACGATGTTCATCGAGTGCCTAGATCGAGCGAAGAAAAGTGGATTGTCGTCAGTGTATTTCCATCTGCAGCAGATCCTCTGGCTGAATGACGAGCGGCCAATCGATTTCCTGATCGATCTGCTGCCTCCAGAGGATCAGGACCCGAGGGAGCGCAGATTGCTTTGGCTGAGAGATCTTTGTCGGCACACGCCCCTTCGCGGGATGACCATGCGGATGGTTCTCAAACACAATACGCCCCGAAGCGCCGGGTTGTCGGCGCTGAGCCTGTTAAACCACCTCGAGACAGGACGCCTTATTCCAAGAAAGGAGCAAAGGCCTCCTTCGTGTTATCGAGAACGGAGAAATGACCCGGTTTTTCGCGAGATGATGCTGCAGTCAATACACAAATCCGTCGCCGAGATGCACCTGGGGCATTGATAAGAACCTGGGCCTAGAGTTGCTAGTCTGGTGCTGGGGATTTGGCTCATTGGACATCGCGATCGACGCCACGTACAGCGTGGGGCGCAATCTTTCGGGCGTCGGCGTGTACTCGCGCGAGTTGATGCGGGAACTGGCCACGCAGCACCCCGAAACGCGGTGGAGGTGGCTCTACCGTCCGCACCGGATCGCGCGAGCCTTCGAGGAATCGGTCCCGGCGAACGCGCGGCGGGGTTTGCTCCTCGACACCGTGCTCTGGAGATCCGAGCGCCTGTTCCACGGCCTGAATCAGCGGTTGCCGGAGACACGCTTTCCACTGCAGGTGGCCACGTTCCACGATCTATTCGTGATCACCGGCGAATACAGCACGCCTGAGTTCCGCCGCCGGTTCACCGAGCAGGCGCGGCGCGCGGCGAAGCAGGCCGACCGGATTATCGCGGTTTCCGCGTTCACCGCCGAGCAGGTAGTGACAATTTTGGGAGTCGAGCGGGCCCGCGTGGTTGTGGTTCCGCATGGAGTGCGTGCGCTGACCATTCCCGGGGTGGCGCGCGAGAAGATCGTGCTCCATGTGGGCGCGATCCAGAAACGCAAGAATCTGGTGCGGCTCGTGCGGGCATTTGCCTCGCTCCCGGACTCCTGGCGGCTGGTGCTGGCGGGTTCTGCCGGTTACGGCGCCGAAGAAGTTTTCGCGGAAATCGAGCGGTCCAAGTGCGGCCAGCGGATCACCGTGACGGGCTATGCCAGCGCCGAGGACTTGGCGAACTGGTACGCGCGGGCGACGATCTTCGCGTTTCCGTCTCTCGATGAGGGGTTTGGGATGCCGGTGCTGGAAGCGATGTCCGCCGGCGTTCCCGTGATTGCCGCGAATTCGTCGGCGGTGCGAGAGGTGGCGGGCGATGCCGCGATGCTGGTTGATCCGGAAAACGAAGAGGAACTGGCCACGGCGCTGAAACAGGCGGCGGAAGACGAAGGTTTACGCAAGCGATTGATTTCCGCCGGGCTCGAACGCGCCGCAGGGTTTTCGTGGAAACGCGCCGCCGATCAGACCTGGGCCGTTTATCGGGAACTACTCGGCCGTGGCAGTGATTTTTAGGGCCTTCAGGAAACGTTCGTCCTGGGCGGTGAATTTTACTTTCCCAGCGGATACCAGTGCGGGTTGTTGGTCGCCGTCCGAAGACGAATTTTCAGAGTCTTCGCGGCGATTGAAGCCGATGGTAGCTTCCAGTACCAGGAACACATCGAACCCGTTCCGGCGGATTTCACCGATAGCTTCGGCGATCCTGTCGGATTCGGAGAGCGAGTCGTTGATTGCGTTTCCCAGGTCGTGCATCAACTGCTTCAAGCTATCGTCCATTTCGGGCCCCTTTCAGCGTGAGCTCCAGCCACTTCTGTTGATGCATTCTGAATGCCGTACGTTCCAAAACGTTCCCCTCGAAAACCGGGGTATTCCCCGTAAGCTCTCAGCAATACACCCCTCGGTGATACACAGTGGCCGCGCATCCGTTTTCCCGATTGTATCGGTCGGTTGGAAGAATCACAATATCCGGCGAGCATCAATTCATCTTTTTGATCGACCGTTTAGTACGGAATCCTAATAGGCTCAGAGGCCCATATTAAGATAGGGACGTGCCTAAACGGGATCTGATCAAAGAAGCGGTACGTCAGTCTATCCTGTTCACGCGGCATGTGGTTCCGGCGACGATCAAGCCGGCGCGCACGCTTTGGAATGAGGTGATCGGGTTCATTTTCCTGCTGTTCGCGGCGGCGTTCGGGTTTGCGGCGGTGCAGGCGGGGATGAATTACAAGGGCGACACCGGAGAATTGATCAAGCTGATTTTTGCAGGGATCGTGACCGTCATCATGGCGTTCTACGGCATCTCGTCGTTCCGGAAAGCCCGGCGCATCTCGCGGTCGTGAACGTTTTGGAAAAGCCCGGCGAATACCCGTACACGCGCGGCATCCATCCCTCGATGTACCGCAGCCGTCTGTGGACGATGCGGCAGTACGCGGGCTTCGGCACGGCCGAAGAAAGCAACCGCCGATACCGCTATCTACTGGATCAGGGCACCACGGGACTTTCCGTGGCCTTCGATCTGCCGACGCAGATGGGGATGGATTCCGACCATCCGCTGGCGGCGGGCGAAGTGGGGCGCGTCGGCGTGGCCATTTCCTCGCTGGCCGATATGGAAACGCTGCTCGGCGGGATTCCGCTGGACCGCGTTTCGACGTCGATGACGATCAACTCGACGGCGGCAATCCTGCTGGCGTATTATGTGCTGGCGGCGCGGCGGCAAGGCGTGGATGGCGCGAAGCTCACGGGGACTATCCAGAACGACATTCTGAAGGAATACATTGCGCGCGGAACGTACATTTATCCGCCGCGGCCGGCCATGCGGATCATCACGGATCTATTTGCCTGGGCTTCGCGCGAGGTCCCGGAGTGGAACACCATCTCCATCAGCGGCTACCACATACGCGAGGCGGGGTCGACGGCGGCGCAGGAGGTGGCATTCACGCTGGCGAACGCCATTGCTTACATCGAGGCCGCGCTGGCGGCGGGCTTAGAGATCGATGACTTCGGGCCGCGTCTTTCCTTCTTCTTCAACAGCCACAACAACTTTCTGGAAGAGATCGCCAAGTTTCGCGCGGCGCGGCGGCTTTACGCGCGGTTGATGCGGGAGCGGTTTGGCGCAAAGAACCCGCGATCGCTGATGCTGCGGTTTCATGCGCAGACAGCGGGATCGACGTTAACGGCTCAGCAGCCGGATGTAAACGTGGTGCGGACGTCGCTGCAGGCGATGGCGGCGATTTTGGGCGGGGCGCAATCGCTGCACACCAACGGACGGGACGAAGCGCTGTCGCTGCCGACGGAGGAATCCGCGCGGCTGGCGCTGCGGACGCAGCAGATACTCGCGTACGAGACGGGCATTGTGAATACGGCCGATCCTCTGGGCGGGAGCGAAGCGATCGAGCGGCTGACGGATGGAATTGAGCGCGCGGCGGAGGAGACGATCCAGCAGATCGACGCGATGGGCGGGACATTGCGGGCGATCGAGACGGGTTGGATTCAGACCCAGATTCAGAATGCGGCGTATGAATACCAACGGAAGATCGAGGCCGGCGAACAGGTGGTGGTGGGGGTGAATCGGTTCCGGACGGGCGAGGGCGCGGGGATTCCGACGTTTCGCCTGGACCCGGAACTGGAGCGCGCCCAGGTGGAGCGGGTGCGCGCAGTACGGGCGGGGCGATCCGCCGCGACGGCGAGCGCGGCGCTTCAGCGGCTGACGGAAGCGGCATCGGGCGAGGAGAACCTGATGCCGCGGATCATGGCCGCCGCGGAAGCGTGGGCAACCGTCGGCGAAATCTCGTCCGCTATGCGGACGGTGTTTGGGGAATACTCAAACTGAGCGCATTCGAGTAAGCCGAGAGCGGGAAGATGTAATGGACCTTCGGCTTGCGGAGGCCGAGGGCGTGCATCAGACGGCCGACATGATCCTGGTCATAGCGGATGTTGAAGCGCTTCTCGATGGCTTCCGCGAGGCGCGCGGTGGTCCAGCGGTCATCCGGGAAGCCAAAAACGACAGCGCCACCCGCATGAATTCGAATGATCTCGGTTTTTTGGTCTTGGGTGAGCCGGCTGGGGCGACCCGTTGCACGGCGGCGACGCAAACCTTCGACGCCTTTGTTATCCAGGGCGCGTTGCCAGCGTGACGTAGTGGTCCGGCTAACGCCGAACTTTCGCGCGACCCGGGACTGCGATGATCCATTGGCCAGCTCCCGTGCTGCTTGAAGCCGGCGGTATTCCATTTCCTCGCGTGAGAGAGAACCGTTTTTGGTCTCCATTAAATCGCGCGGATTAGCGATTGGCCAGAGCAATTTCAGAATAGCATAAAACAGATGTGGTGTGGAATGTTTTTTTAGGGGAGCCGCGTATCCTTCATGGCCGTGAGCAAAGCGGCCTGGGTGCAGCGTTTGCAGGCGGCGAGGCAGATCTGCCGGGAGCAGGGGAATTGGATCCAGTGCGAGTTTCCGCCGCGCATGTGAAGTTTGGGGCTGGCGATGAACAGATCGACATCATTCAAGACCACGTGACGGACGGATTCTCCGTGGACGGTTTTCACGAAGTCCGGGGATTGCTGGACGAAGGGTTGGATATCGAGCGCCTTTTCCGACGGCCAGGCCAGGAATGCGGCTAACGCGGCCATGGCGGCGACCAAAACGGGGACCCGGAAAACGCGGCTGGAAGGCGGGCGTACCTTACGCTCCAGGATATCGGGCGGGGCGGTGACGCGGGTTAGGGCGGATCTAAGCAGTTCTTCCATGGAGTTTCTTTTCCAGAAGCTTGTGGGCGCGGTTGAGGCGCGAGGCGACGGTGCCGGCCGAGATGTTGAGAACCTCGGCGATTTCCTCATACGACAAGTCTTCCATATAACGCAACAATACTGGGACGCGCAGAGTGGGCGATAACTTCGATATTGCTTTGCGGACGGATTCCGCGGTCTGCCGACGGATGGCGTTTTTCTCTTGCGAGGCCGGACGAGAGAAGGTGAAGTCCAACAGACTCAGCCAGGGCTTGCGGCGGCGCTGCTCGTCGATGCAGGCGTTGGAGACGACGCGGTAGAGCCAGGTTTCGAATTTGGATTCGCCGCGGAATTCGTGGAGGCGGGAGTAGAGCTTGAGAAAAACGTCCTGAGTGATGTCGGCGGCGCGGGATTCGTCGCCGGAGAAGCGGAGGGCGAAGGAGTAGATGAGGTCCTTGTACGTTTCCAGTGCGACCTCGGCTTGGACCATCTTCTTATTTGGACGCGGTGACGGCGGATTTGCTTCCAAGATAATTGCCCGCTCCGATGATGACGGTGGAACCAATGAGGACGGCGAGGCTGAGGGCGACGAGGAGCCGGGTGCGGCGGCCAGTGCCCTTCCACTCCTTCAGGGCGATTCCCCAGAGGGTACTGAAGATGATGATGCTGGCCATATGGAGGGTCCAACTAGAGAATTTGTAGACGCCCATCTGGGTTTCGCCCATGGTGTAGAAGAAGAACTGCAGGTACCAGATGGTTCCGGCGAGGGCGCTGAAGAAGTAGTTGTTCAGCATGGGGTACGAGCGGTCGAGGTATTCGCCGCCGGAGCCGTTGCGGATGTGGAGGATGGCGCACCAGACGAAGTTGGTGGTGAATCCGCCGAGCAGGACGACGACGAGGACGGGCAGGCCTTGCCAGAGATAGGGGGTTCCGTGGATGAGGGTGAGCTCTTTGATGGGATCGCCGGCGGCGAGACCGAAGGAGAAGCAGGCGCTCATGATGCCGCAGAAGGTGGCGATGAGGAGGCCTTTTTTCAAATCAAATTCCTTGATGGCGACGCGCTTCTGGGCATCGGACATTTCGCGCTCCTTGGAGAAGCCGGCGGCGCCGGCGAGGGCGATGCCGCAGAGGCAGACGAAGATGCCGAGGAGGATGAGCTTGGGGATGTGCTGGTGGCGGACGAGGGGTGGGACGAGGGTTCCGAAGGCGGCCGTGTATCCAAGGGCGGTGGCCATGCCGAGGGACATGCCCAGGTAGCGCATGGTGAGGCCGAAGGTGAGTCCGCCGAACCCCCAGAGCAGGCCGAAGAACCAGGTCCAGAAGAGAGTGGGGGCGGCGGTTTGATGGAGGACGAGGAGGAGATCGCGCGTCATGAGAGACGCGAGCAGCCAGGGGACGATGATCCAACTGAAGAAGCCGCCGACGAGCCAGAAGGTTTCCCAGGACCAGCGTTTGACGGGCCGGAAGGCGACGTAGAAACTGCCGGAGGCGAGGCCACCGAGCCAGTGGAAGACTACTCCCAGGATTGGGTTCATGTGGGAATAGTATATGCGGGCGCGGTTAGTTGGGAGGCGAGTTATCGGGCTGGTAGTGGGCCAGGTAGCGGAGGCAGAGCAGGAACAAAGCCAGCATGAGGAAGAAGAAGACGCCCTGCAGGAAGGGGCCGCGCTTGTGCTTCCAGAAATCGCGCAGGCGCTGCGGGAGCGGGCGTTTGCGGGGATCCGGCTTGCCGGGAGCGTAGAAGCGGACTCCGCATGCGCGGCAGCGATAGGGATGCTCGCCTAACCCGGCACGTTCGGCGTCGCCCGATTCTTTTTGACGGGAGGGCCGGACGTCGGTTGATGCGCAGGCTTTACAGGCGAGATCCGGCATTCATTGTCGGGACTCAGTATATGACATTCGTGGGATGGGAGGTCAGTGCAGGCCTACGGCT
>PLFE01000012.1 GCA_003136675.1 Bryobacterales bacterium | reverse complement strand
ACGCCGATTCCGGCTTTAAATCTTTTGTCAACTGGGTAGCGGAAAAAAGTTGAAGCCGAAGAACCCAGTTGACAAAATCATAAGTAGCTGAATGAAGGCGCCGCTCTCGGGGTTGATGGACTTGACCAGGCGCTTGATGGTCTCATACACGTGAAGGTACGGGTCTCGGTCCCTTGCGTGACCGAGGTTAAATCGTCCAGAACGTCGTAATTATAGGTGGTATCGAGCTTCGCTTGGCTGGATTGCCCGTAGCTGCCGCTCATCCATGACAGCACGTTTTCGGTGACGCCACGCAGCCTGCCCAGGCCGTCAACATAATCGAGCCGGTTGTTGCCGTTGGTCTGTCCCGGCGATGGCGGTTCGATCTCAAGCGTGTCGTTGGTCAGCTTGGTGGTGTCTCCCTTGTAGATGTATTGGGTAACGGAGTTGTCCTGCGCGGTTACGGTCAGTTTGCAAAGCTTCTTCATTCCACACGCCGCGATGCGGGCCCGGAAGATACATATGCAGCGGCGTTCCTTCACGCAGACCGGGTGTGATCTTGCGTCCGTACATGCCGAGCACATTCCCTTCGAGGTCGAAGACCGGAATGATGAGACTCCCGTTGAAGTGCTCGTGGCCGCTCTCGCGCAGGATGCCGAGCCGCTGCAAACGTCCGCGCAGTTCCGCTCCTTCCTTCCGGTTCTTGTCCGGCGGCGTAAGCCCGAGTTTGCGATTGGCGAAGCCCAGTTGAAACCGTTCCATCATCTCCGGATGCGTCAGGCCGCGGGTTTCGAGATACCGCAGCGCTTCCGGCGATTCCTTCAGCGTCTCGTGATAAAAGCTCACGACATCACGCAGGGTCTGCTGCTCATCGGCATCGAGCGCAACCGGCGACGGAAGCTTCGCCGTGGTTCCTTTACGAACCACATGACCATTGCCGGCAGCTAAAGAAGGATGATCGGCGCGCAATAATTCGACCGCGTGGCGGAAGCTCACGCCGCGCGTCTTCATGACCCAATCGATGGTTGAACCACCGATGTTGCAGGCGCCCATGCAGTGCCACAGATTCGTCTTTGGCGACACCACCAGGCTCGGCGTATGGTCGTCATGGAACGGACACCGGCCCACCAGTTCCGCGCCCTGCCGCTTCAGGTCGATGCCGAAGCCATCACCAGGCGCTCCATCGGAACTTCCTTCTTTAGCCGCTCGATCTCTTCGTCCGGTATCCGCGCCATAAAACCGCCTCCCTCGAAAAAAGCTGTCAAGTGGCAATACACTCTTTTTGTATGCCTGTTGACCATAATATACCGTCCATGAGAGTATACGCAATGAGTGCATCATCATTTAAGTTCCCGGCCCGTACGCGATTCCGGCTTTACAATCGCCGATGAGATGCCACGCAAGAAGAAAGAGGATTCCAGCTTCGGACCGCGCCTCGCCGCACTCCGTAAGGCTCGCGGTCTGACCCAGGTCCAGCTCGCCGAAGCTACGAAGACCACCCAGCGCTCGATCTCTTACTACGAGAACGACGATGGCGTCCCCCCGTCTTCTATCGTCATGGTGCTGGCGCAAGCTCTCCACGTCTCCGCCGATGAACTGCTCGGTCTCAAGCCAGCGCTCAAGGCCACGCCCCCAGTCGCTATGGACGACGATCCGGAGACACGCCGCCTCTGGAAGCGGTTCCAGATGGTCACCCAGTTACCGGAAAAGGATCAACGCGCCGTGATCCGGCTGATTAACTCTTTAGCCGCGGTTGGGCTGCGAAGGAATGGCTCCCAGGAGGATCACGATGGCCGTTGAAACATCCGGGCTCGAAGCGAAAGCGCATGAACTGCTTGGCCAGTTAGGCCCTGGCAAACTTGCCGCTGTCGTGCAGTTGCTGGAGGTCATGATTCACGACGATGAGGACGAATCCGTAACCGACGAAGACCGCCGCCGCTTTCGCGAGGGGAAAGCCTGGTTCGCGCAACACGGCGGCCATGGCATTCCCATGGAAGAGGTACTGGCCGAGTTCGGGCTCAAGCCCGAAGACTTTCCGTTGAATAAATAATGCCGCCCTACCGGATCGAGTGGCTCGACGAGGCCAAGGCCGACGTGCGCCGTCTGGATCGCGCCACCGCCATGCGTCTGTTCGATGGCATTCTTCACTATGCCCGTACGGGCGGCGGTCATGTCGCTCCGTTGCATGGCGACATGGCGGGCTCATTCCGCTTGCGGCTCGGCGATTACCGCGTCTTGTTCACGCTGGAGGAGAACGTTATGCGTATCTTCGGGGTTCGCAACCGCCGTGAAGCTTACCGCTAATGGCGGCTAAAAAGGAAAGGCCTCGCAACAGATTGCAACAGTTTGTGAACCGTCTGCAACAGTTTCGCCAGTCAACCGCGCCTGAAACAGTTTGCAACAGATTGCAACAACCACTGCCTGCGAAGATCGCCTCAAGAGCGCCGAAAACCCGGTAGTGGAACATAAGCACGGGATGCAGGTATGGTTGATTTGGCGCCTATCTCGTTGGTGTGGCTTCGCTTAGATCGGGATGCGTTCCGCGCGCTTTGCATCCCGCTTGGGATACGCCTCTTCAAACAGCCCCGGGGCCGCGTCGCATTTAATAGTCACGATGCGTCGGACGTCCAACCCGCCAGTTAGCGTAGATCACGATACCCTCACTGGCTAAGAGGAAAGTTCCGATCAGCCAATCAGCAACTGAAACCGGTACTCTAGCGCTGGAAACCTGGATCCTTCCATCCCCGAGTGAGTGTCCGCTGATTGTTATTGGCCAACCGTGATTGTGGAACTGCAGCAACGCAAGGGCGTCGAGACCGAAGAAAATCACCAAGAGCGTCCTCAAAAAGAGCTTTTTCATTCGCATGTAATGGGGCCTACTTCTGAGGTTTGTTCGCTTCAGGATTGGCAGGTGCCGCGTATCTTCTTGGTTCAAGACCTGTTCGATAGGCCCCTTGACTTACCCCGCTCTGCTGTAACGTATTCCGCGTATCGATTTCGGCGTCTCTGCCTAGATTCTGAAAAAAACCGCCGGTTCGGTATGGATCTCCAAGAAACTGATGGCCCATTTCGTGCTCCGTCGAGTTACTGTTGACCGGGCCGTAATTTCCGTTTATCACATCGTTGAAATTTATGAATGAGGTTGCCGCGCCGTCCAGAACGCCAGAAACGTTGGTCCCAGTCGGTGTTGCGGAAGAAACCACAAAATTCAACGAGTCACTCTTCAAACCAGAAACGATAGGCTTTCCCGATGGGTCATTTCCTTCATACGATCCCGCCGTGTAAGAAACCTGAAGGTTGATATTCGAATTTCCGAAGTCCTTTTGGGCCTTAGCAAGCTGGTTCTTTTCAAAATCAGCCCGCTGTTGTTTGGTCAACCCCTTACCGTCATTAACGGTCTTGTCGTAAATCACGTTCAGCTTTACAACAATCTTGCAGTTCTTATCATCCGCGCATGAAGCGGGCACCTCCAGTCCATCAGGATCGACAAATCGTAAGGGATTGTTCAGCGCGTACGAATAGCGGTTCCAAGTTTGAGGGTTGCTTGCGTGAGCACTCGCCATTAGCGGGTCAGGGCTAATGAATCTCCCTTGGGCTCCACTGAAGTACCTTGCCCCAAAATAATCCAGACCGGTTTCCGAATCCCGTTCCTTGCCGGTAAACACTTTACGGCTTCCGCTGAAAGAGCGCCTTCTCTCTTTCGAAGATGGAGGCAGGAGCAAAAACGCGTCCGTCCTCAAGGCAGACCTCATAAGGCCCCTTGCACGGCCCGTCCGCAATCGACAGCTTGTCGCTGACCGGTATCGTCCCCCCGTCAAGTGGTAGATACCCTTCACTTATCAAAACCGTTCCGTTCTCGTTCCAGACTGTGCAGCTAAGTTTGTTCGCTTGAGATTCGCTGACGGAGCAAGCTTGCCAGTACCCAGTCTTGGCAGACGGCACCCACTTTGCACTGCTAGCAACAGTAGCCGGCCGATTCGGGTGAGTACATCCGAACAAGAGAAGAATTGAAAGCAGTAAGCTCGCCATCACCAGTCTGCCGTTATTTGCAGGTGCCGTCCGGATTCGTACCACTTGTGCAGTATTTGATCGTGCTGCTGACATCGGGTTTGCTACCTTTCCGCTTCTTTTCCTCACCGGTCTCCCCAGAATAAGTCGCATTCGCAAACGCGGAGTAAAACCATATCATTGTTCGAGGTATGTCGCCTGCTTCCGATCCCCTCCCGATCCCGATTTTGTTCAACCAACATTGCAAACCTCGATACAGTCGTGCATTCCAACCACGTACAATCCTCCACTTCGCTTGCTCAGATCAGCCAAATACTGATCCAAAATCTGTGTGTCGGTGTCGCTGGTCATGAAGTAGTCGATGTCGACCGTGCTCGGGTCCACACCCTCGAGATCCGCAACCTCCCCAGCGAGAACCGCCAGAGAGCCCACAAGCGGCGCACCATCGCTGCCGAATTTCACTTGGGTCTTCAGAGGCTGCACTACGTATTGGCCAGGCCAGACTGGCTTCCCACCTCCCCTCGGTCCGTAGCTGCCAAACGTTGCTGAGCCGTCTCGGCGAACCGAAATCAATGCTGCGTGGCCGGCACCCGCTGCCAATGTTTTGAACCCAACAGCAATGGCGTCGCGCCCATCTGGATCTACGTACGACAACGGATTGTTCATGGCGTAGGCGTACATATTCCAGCGCTGCGGATTTATCACGTGGAGCATCGTACCCGAATGAGGATCTGGGCTGGTCATTCTCCCCAACGCCGAGCCGTAGTATCTTGCGCCGAAGTAATCCAATCCGGATTCCGCATCCCGTTCCTTGCCGGTACTACGGGATCTTCTGCCGAAATCGTACAAGAAAGCGTCGAAGCCAGTCGCGGTGTTGGAGTTAATCGGCGTGAAGCCCCGATGCAATGCGGCGGTTGGAAGCCGATGGCCCCGATG
>PLFE01000126.1:1342-2623 GCA_003136675.1 Bryobacterales bacterium | reverse complement strand
CGGTCGATAAGGCTCTATCCGCCGCCACCACACACAAGCATGACTACCTGACTGCATATGTCAACGACCTTGAAAACGCAGTCGATATGGATGCCATTCGCAACTCGGGGATTCACCTGGGAGTCGATCCGCTTGGCGGGGCCGGAGTGCACTATTGGGAACCGATTGCCGAGCGTTACGGTCTGAATCTAAAGGTTGTCAACGATGTCGTCGATCCGACTTTCCGTTTTATGACTCTCGACTGGGACGGAAGAATTCGCATGGATCCATCCTCGCCATATGCAATGCGGTCGCTCACAGCGATGAAAGATCAATTTGATATTTGCATGGCCTGCGATACGGACCATGATCGGCATGGGATTGTGACCAGGAGCAGCGGATTACTGCCGCCCAACCATTATCTGGCGGTTTGTATCCATTATTTGTTCGGCAATCGTCCCCGCTGGGGGAACCACCCTGCGGTCGGAAAGACCCTTGTCAGCAGCGGCATGATTGATCGGGTGGCAACGAAACTCGGCCGAAAACTTTACGAAGTACCAGTGGGCTTCAAGTACTTCGTGGGAGGCCTCCTGGCCGGGGATCTTGGCTTCGCGGGTGAAGAGAGCGCTGGCTCCTCCTTTTTGCGCCGTGACGGCACCGTTTGGACGACAGACAAGGACGGAATCATCGCGGCGCTGCTCTCCGCGGAAATCACCGCGAAAATGCACAAAGATCCGGGCGAGATTTACAGAGAACTCACCAGGGAACTCGGCGACCCGATTTATGACCGCATTTCAGCGGCGGCAAGCAGCCAGCAGAAGAAAGCTCTCGAAGAGATTGCTGAAAAAGACATTCACGCGCCCGATCTGGCTGGTGAGAAAATCCTCTCGGTTCTGACAAACGCACCGGGGGATGGCACGCCCATAGGCGGCGTCAAAGTAATTGCAAAGAGCGGTTGGTTCGCGGCTCGCCCTTCCGGCACGGAGAATATCTACAAAATTTACGCCGAAAGTTTCAATGGCAAGGATCATTTGCTGCAAATTGAGGCAGAAGCTCAGGTCATCGTTGCCGGTGTATTTGAGAGTGCTGGCGTCGCTGCCTAGCCGCAGCGTGCGCTACCAGAATTCAGAAATGCTCTGCCCATTGGCAACCGAGGCGGTCGTGACATGCTCCGCCGCGGGTTCCCACGGTGCGCAGCGGAGGGAGGGCGTTTGATCCGCATTGGCATCGCCTCCGATCACGGAGGTTACGAGTTGAAAATGCACCTGCTTGAGATGCTGCATGGGGCCGGTCATGAGGTCA
>PLFE01000126.1:0-1320 GCA_003136675.1 Bryobacterales bacterium | reverse complement strand
AGTGGCGTTGGGGCATCGGTTGCAGCGAACAAAGTACCCGGTGTTCGGGCATGCCTGATTCACGAGACTTTCTCGGCGCATCAGGGCGTCGAAGACGATGATCTGAACGTGATCGCGCTCGGCGGGCTCGTAGTGGGTTACGCGCTCGCCTGGGACCTGGTCCAAACATTCCTCGCCGCGCGATTCAGTGGCGCCGAACGTTTTCGCCGCCGTTTGGCGAAGATTGCCGAGCTCGAGGCACGATGATGGAGATGAACGCCGCCGGCTCAAGAATTCTGACGATCAACGGCGGCTCTTCAAGCATCAGGTTTGCGCTGTACGCGGCGACTGAACCGCTTCAGCGAGGTCTTTTCGGAACAATTGATCGAATCGGCCTCAGCGGGACTAATCTGACCTTCAGTGGCCTGGCCGGCACTCCGCTGGATCACCCGAGCCTGGTGCTTCCGGATCACAAATCGGCGGCGAATTTCCTGATTGACTGGCTCGAAGAGCAGAGTGGCTTTGCCTCGATCCGCGCCGTGGGACACCGTGTCGTCCAGGGCATGCAACACACCACGCCTGAGTTGGTCACCCAGGAATTGCTCGACGAACTGCACCGCATCAGCCCGTGCGATCCGGATCACCTGCCCAGCGAGATCGAATTGATCGAGACCTTCCGCCAGCGTCACCCGAAACTGCCCCAGGTAGTCTGTTTCGACACGGCGTTTCATCGCACAATGCCGCGTGTGGCCAGGATGCTNNATGCTGCCCATTCCGCGCCGATACGAAGCCAAGGGCCTCGAACGCTATGGCTTTCACGGTTTGTCTTATGCCTTCCTGGTGGAAGAACTCGCACGCCTCGGCGACGCGGCGGCTACGACCGGCCGCGTGATCCTCGCTCACCTCGGCAACGGCGCAAGCATGGCAGCCGTGCGCGACGGCAAGAGCATAGACACCAGCATGAGCTTCACTCCGACGGCTGGCCTGGTGATGAGCACGCGCTCGGGCGATCTGGATCCTGGCGTGGCGCCATACCTCGCGCGCACTGAGCAGATGACCACGGATCGTTTCTACGAAATGGTGAGCCACGAGTCCGGCATGCTCGGTATCTCAGAGACGAGTTCCGATATGCGCGATCTGCTCGCNNGACACCCTCGTTTTCGCGGGAGGCATCGGTGAAAACGCGCCTGCCGTTCGTGCCCGCATTTGCGAAGGCCTTGGCTTTCTCGGTGTTGAGCTAAGTGAGGCGCGCAATTCCGTGACTCCAGGCGTGATTTCCAGTACCAGCAGCCATGTCACAGTTCGGGTAATTCATACAGACGAAGAACTGATGATTGCACG